>CAKZMS010000686.1 GCA_937128785.1 uncultured Opitutaceae bacterium
TCAACGCCGAAGATGCGATCGACTGGTCCGCCGGTGACGGACCGAAGGCCTCGCTCTACGCGATTCAGGACTTTCTGGAATACAAGACCACCTGGCACCCGGTCGGGGCTTAGGTTGGCCAGATGGTCCCCTCACCAACTGAGGGGCTCACATCAACTAGCAGAATCGAGCAGAGATAGAGATGCGTTTCGCCTTTGCTCCCTTGACCCCAGTCTTTGCGACAGAGATCGCGACGGAGGAACGAAAAAGATTCGTTTGATTTCTACCCGTAGAACAGGGTGGACCACCGGCCTTGTTCGATGAGCTCTTCCTTGACCGTTTCCCAGACTTCGGGGGTGCCGGCGGCGACACTGAAGACTTTGTCCAAATCTTCTTCCAACTTGGATAGGCCGGAGATGTAGACGTGGGTCTTGAGATCCTGGATGAGGTCCCAGGCCTCGGCCGCGTTGTCGAAGATGGTGGCGGAAATGTCGGCCGGTTCGTCGAAGTGAGGACGTGGGCTGAGTGCTTCGAACGCCTTGAAGGTGGCTTCGTCGTAGTAGGTCGCGATGTCACCGTTCTTGTCGTTCAGATAGAGCAGATCCATGCCGGTCTTGGCGCCGTAGAAGAGACGCACTTTGCCTTTCCACTCCTTGCGGTCCTCGTAGACATGTTTGAGGAAGGCGCGGAAGGGGGCGATGCCGGTGCCGACGCCGATCATGAGCAGATTGCAGGTGTTGTCGCGCGGCGGCATGAAGTGGCGACCGTAGGGACCGGTCATCTTGATTTTTTCGCCGGGCTGGGCGTTGCAAAGGTGGTTGGAAACGACGCCGGGGTAGCGCTCACCGCTGATTTCATCGACGAGGAAGCAACGTCGCACGCAGAGGGAAATCTCGGCCGCGTCCTGCTCTTCACCCATGCGGGAGCTGGCGATCGAATAGAGCCGCATGTAGTGTTCGTTACCGAACACGGGCGGAGCATCGACGAGCACGCCGACGCTCTGGCCTTCGATGAAATTGAACGACGGGTGTTCGACGCGCAGGTTGATGTGACGGACCTCATCGGTGTTTTCGTCGGTGATCCGTTCCGACTGGGTTACCGTCGCGGTGAAGGGATTGCTGATGTCGTATTCGGTGAGTTTCATAACTGGTCTTTCTCGATCGAGGCGGATTGCTGTTTTTGGGATTTAAAGGCTTTCAGGAGTTTCTTCTTGGGGCACTTGTTGGTATCGCGGCAGAGGCAGATGAGGCTGCAGCCGCCCCCTTCTTCACGCGCGGGTCCGAGCTCGGCGTGACGCGACGCGAACAGCCGGGCGGCATGCTGCACCAGGATCCATCCCAGCAGGGCCAGGAAGATCAGGGCGATGGCGATGACGGTGTTGAGGAGCATGCGAGGAAGGGAAAAACAATCAGCCGCCGAGTCCGGCGAAGCCCATGAAGGTGAGGGAGAGCAGGCCGGCGATCATCAGGCTGAGGGCGGCCTGGGTGACGGTGTCGGGCACATCGGCGAGTTCGAGTTTCTCGCGGAGCCCGGCCATGAGGACCAAGGCGAGGGTGAAGCCCGCGCCGGCGCCGAGACTGAAGGCGAGGCACTGGGTGAAGTCGTACTCGCGGTTCGTCTGAAACAGCGCGAGGCCGAGGATGGCACAGTTAGTGGTGATCAGCGGCAGGAAGATGCCGAGCGTGCGGAACAACGCGGGACTGAATTTTTTGACGAACATCTCGACCAGCTGCACCGCCGACGCGATCACCGCGATGTAGCAGATGAGGCGCAGGAACTCCAAGTTGTAGCGGACGAGCAGGTGGTTGATGCCAAACGCGCAGACCGAGCTGACGATCATCACGAAGATGACGGCGAGTCCCATGTTCCAGGCGGTCTTGACCTTGCCGGAGACGCCGAGGAACGGGCAAAGCCCGAGGAACATCGCCAACACAAAATTGTTAATCAAAAACGCGTTGAGGAAAATGAAGGCGTGGGAATCAGGCGACATGGGTTTCCTCCGATTGAGCCGCGGCGCGGCGTTTGCGGATGTAGGCGAAGAGGAACAACCAACCGGCGAGGGCGAAGAACCCACCCGGGGGCAGGGCGAAGACCGCCCAGGGTTGGAAGCTGGCGCCAAAGAGCTCGATAGCGAACAAGGTGCCGAAGCCGAGAATCTCGCGCACGACGCCGAGGCAGAGCAGGGCGAGGGTGAAGCCGACGCCCATGCCGAGTGCATTCACGAATGCATTGATGACCGTATTCTTAGAAGCATACGACTCGGCGCGGCCGAGGATGACGCAGTTGACCACGATCAACTGGATAAAGGCGCCGAGGGCGCGGTGGAGATCGAGGCTGATGGCCTGGATGGCGTAGTCCACAATCGTGACGAAGGTCGCGATGATGATGATGTAGCAGGCAATGCGCACCTGTTTGGGGATCACCTTGCGTAACAACGAAACCAATACGCCGGAGCAGAGCAGCACGAACAACGTGGCCAGGCCCATGGCAAGGGCGTTGGTGGCGGTATTGGTCACGGCCAGCACGGGGCAGAGCCCGAGCAACATGACAAAGACCGGGTTCTCCTTCCAGATGCCCTGGGTGAAGGTGGCGAGCGAAAGGGGCTCGGGAGCGCGGGGATCGGTGGCCATCAGTCGGTTCCTTTCGGGGCGACGAGCGCATCTTGGTTGGCCATGAGCGTGGGCAGCATGGTGGCGGCACTCTCGTTGAGCGCGTTGGCGACGGCAGTGGAGGTAATGGTGGCGCCGGAGATGCCGTCGATCTCCCACGGGTTCACTTTGCGGCCGTTCTTCACGGTGATGATCGGATTCGCGAGAGCGTCACCGGCTTCATTGAGACGGGCGTCGAGCGGATTAAAATTGGCGAGGAACGCGTCGTCGGTCTCGACCTTGTCGCCGATGCCGGGAGTTTCGGAACTCTGCAGCACGGTGAAGCCGAGGATGCCTTCCTGCGCCGGGTCGTAGGCGTAAAGAATGCGGACCACATCCTGGTAGCCGCGGGCAGCTCCTTCCATGGCGACGCCGACCAACTGGTTCTCAGCGTTGAATCCGGCGAAGACGTTCGCATCGGCGAATTGCTCCGCGGTCAGCGCGGTGAGTTGGCCACCTTCGAGTTGGAAGTTGGCGGCCACGGTCGCTTCGGGCAGCACCTGGAAAATGGCCCGTTCCAACGCCTCTTGCTGGTTCTTTTTGATGACCGGGGCGGTGACCTGAAATGTGACCGCGACGAGCAGTCCGGAGATCATGGCGATCGCGGCGAGGGCGGTGATTAGCTTGCGGCTGCTGGGCAGCGCGGGGGCGGTGACGTTGGGCGTCTCGTCGCTCATCCGGTCCCTTTCTTGCTGGGCGCGCCGTAGCGGCGTGGTTGCGTGACGCTGCTGATCAGCGGCGAGCAGGCGTTGGCCAGCAGGATGGCATACATGATGCCTTCACTGAGCCCGCCGAAGAGTCGGATGATGATCGTGATGAAACCAATCAGTCCGCCGTAAATCCACACGCCGAGTGGCGTGACCGGAGAGGCGACCATGTCGGTGGCCATGAAGACCGCGCCGAGCATCATGCCACCGGAGCACAGCATGAACAGTGGTCCGGGGTAGGTGTCGGGATTGATCAGGTAAAAGACGGTCGTGGTCAGCGCGGCGACGACGAGGATGCTGATGGTGATCCGCACATCCATCATGCGCCGGTAGACGAGGTAGGCGCCACACAACATGATGAGCAGAGCGGAGGTTTCGCCGGCGGAGCCGGCGGTCGAGCCCAGCAGCAACGAAAGTGATTCCGTCGGCACCTGCTCGAACTTCATCAGCGCAAGTGGCGTTGCGCCCGAAAACCCGTCGGGAGCCACGCTGGCCAACCAAGGTTGAATCGATTCCGGTCGCAGGAAGGGTAGGGTGAGGGTCGACGGAATGAACTGCGTGAAACGATCCTCCGCCATAATTGGCACCCACGTGGTCATGGGAGCGGTGAAGGCCGCCTGAGCAAACGCCCGTCCGATCAGCGCGGGGTTCATGATGTTGTAACCGAGCCCGCCAAAAAACAGTTTGCCGATGCCCACGCCGGCGATGGCGGCGACTGCCGCCATCCACAACGGGAAGCCCGGGGGCAGGGTCAGGGCGAGGAGCAGGCCGGTGATGGTCACGCTCCAGTCATTGACCGTGCTTTGCTTGCCGGAGAGGCGGCACGCCACGTGTTCCACGCCGATGCACGTGCCGACACACACGAAGGTGAGGGCGAGCACACTGATGCCAAACTGGTAGACGGAAAACGCGACGATGGGCAGCAGCGCCCACACGACGTTGCGCATGATGACCTTGACCGACGGCGTCTCGCGCAGGTGCGGCGAGGTATGGAGAACGACCTTGTGTCCGGCGGTGCTCATGATGCGGCAGCCCTTTCTCTGGCGGCCTGTTCGCGCAGGCTGGATTTGGCGATACGGAAGTATTGCACGAGAGGAATTCCGCTGGGGCAGACGTAGCTGCAGCAGCCGCACTCAAAGCAGTCCATCAAGTGGAAGTCGGACTGCATGTCCTCGTAGCGATGCTTGTAGGCGAGTTTGCCCAGTTGCGATGGGTTGAGGTGCATCGGGCAGGCGTCCAGGCACTGCGCACAACTGATGCACGGATGCGTCGAGAGTTCGTGTTGCTGCTCGAGGATTTGCTCGGTCAATACCAGCAGCCCGCCCGACCCCTTGGTCATCGGCACTTCCAACGAGGAGACTGAGCCGCCCATCATCGGGCCACCCATGATGAGGGTGTTGGCGGATCCCGCAAAACCGAGTTGATCGAGAATGAAACCGATGGGTGTGCCGATTGGCACCAGGTAGTTACCGGGCTTCTCGATGCCGGGTCCGGTCACCGTGACCACGCGTTCGATGACGCCCTGGCTGTGCGGGAAGAGCGCGCCGAGTTCAGCGGTGGAGGCGACGTTGAAGACGCCCAGGCCGACGGATGACGGGAAACTGCCGGACGGGATCTCCACGCCCATGAGAGCCTTGGCCAACATCTTCTCGGCGCCCTGCGGATATTTCGTCGGCACGGCGCGGACTTCGATCGAGCCATCGGCGGGCAGCACCGCCTGGATCGCAGCGACGGCGTCCATTTTGTTTTCCTCCGTGCCAATGATCGCGCGTTCGGCGCCGAGCGCCTTCATCAGGATCTTGGTGCCGCGAATCAGGTCTTCGGGATACTCGAGCATCACACGGTGATCCGTGGTCAGGAACGGTTCACACTCGCAGCCATTGAGCAGCACGGTGTGGACCTTGTGTTCCTTGGGCGGGGAAAGCTTCACGTGCGTAGGGAAGGCGGCGCCGCCCAGTCCGACCAGACCGGTATCCTGCACGGCCTTCACGATATCCGCGGGCTCCATCGTGGTGTAGTCGCGCGGAAAGTCGTAGCGGACCTCTTGGCTGTCACCGGGATAAACCTCTAGGATGATCGAAGGTGTGCGCGGGCCCTTGGCCGTGGGCATGAGCTCAATGCGTTTGATCCGACCGGTAGCCGGCGCATGCAGTGGCACGGACATGAAGCCGTTGGCCTTCGCGATCGGCTCACCGCGCACGACTTCCTGCCCCGGATGCACGATGGCTTCCGACGGTGCTCCAAAGTGCTGCGACAGCGGCAGCACCAACTCCGGCGCAAACGGCAGCCGACGAATCGGCATGTGCGCGGTGTAGTGCTTGTTCTCCGCGGGATGAATCCCGTGGGAGAACGTGCCGCTGGGGCGCAGGAATGACAGGAGGTCGAACACGTGAATCAGTTGCTATAGGAAACGCTGTTTTTAACCACGGAGGGATTCGGATGAACCTGGATCTGAGAGGCAGGATGGATGTCGGGCGTAAAGCCCGACCCACAAGGGGGAAGTGGGGCTACGGTGGGTCGGGCTTTATGCCCGACGGGAGCTGTATCCATTTTCCTCATTCGTGTGAATCGGTGATCAAAAGACGCGGTCAGTTACTGGAATTTCTCCGCGCGCTTGATGAGTTTATCGACGCCCTTCTCGGATGAGTCGGCCGGGGTGCCGGGGTGGATGCACTTGCCGGTGCACTTCTCCGCGGCCCGGACGATGTCCTTGAACGGGCCACCCTTCGGGTCTTTTACGAACGCCTTTTTGTCGCCGTCGTATTCGAAGATCTTCGAGTTGATGGTGACGCATTCGTCGCAGGCCGTGCATTCGTTTTGATCGATCCAAGCCGGTTCGAACCCGGCGGCGGGTCCGTCCGCGGCCGCAGCGACGGTGGGGGCGGTCCCGTTGGTGGGAGCGGCGTCGAGGAGCGGAGCGACACTGCCGTCACCCGCGAGCATGGCCATGAGCCCTTGCGCGAGTTTCTGGGCGGTTTCGCCGCGGACCTGATCGGCGATCGCGGCCGGGTCGACCTTGTTGGTGAGACCGGCGAGGCCTCGCAGGGTCCGCCAGTAGTCGCGGCGTTCCTCGGTGGAGCGCACGATTTCCTGAGCGACGATGACGCGAACCAGATGGTTCTTTTTGTTCACCGACCAGATGTAGGGGAAGAGGCCCTCGCGGTCGTCTTCCTCGAGATCGATGAATTCGGCCAACGGCACCATGTTGTCGTTCCACGTGTCCGGCGGAGCGACGCGGAAGTGCTTGCGGAAGCGACCTTCCTGGACGGCGAAATCGGCGAATGTCATGGGCAACTCCATCGATTGGGTCGTCCCATCCTCGTCGGTGTAGGACAGTTGGTAGCTCGGCCAATCTTCGTCGATGGCGGGGTTGCCTTCGAGTTCGATGCACTCTTCCCAACTCTCGCCCGCATCAGGATCGAAGCGGAAGAGCGGGTAGGCGCGCGACTCGGTCGCCATCTTGCTGCGGAACGCGGTCGAATCATCCGGTACGCCGTGTTCGGGCTGACAGACGGAGTAGATACTGAACAGCGCGGGTCGGCGGGAGTTGATCCCGTCGATGTAGCCCTCGATGAGGTGCGTCACATTCGCGAGGCTGCCCTGCATGACGAAGGCCGAACGGTGAGCGGCGCCGATGAGGGCCATCTCCTTGCGGATCTCGGTCTTGCCCTTCCAGGCTTTGCCGTAGGGCGCCATGTCGGACACCTGGCCAACGAAGCCGGAGGTGCAGGCCTGGCCACCCGTATTGGAATAGACCTGCGTATCGAGCACGAAGATCTTGAGCGGACGACCGGCCATGAGGGCGCGGGAGACATTTTGGAAACCGATGTCGAACATCGCCCCGTCACCACCGACCGCGACGACCGGCGGGCTGAGGAGGTATTCGTCATCCGTGAAGTCCTGCCAGGTGAAGATCTCGAGCGATTTGCTGATCGCGCGGAAGTCCGCGTCGCCGGCGAGTTCGGCTTCGGCCATGCGGATGGCTTTGAAGCCATCGGCCATCTTGCGCATGTGACCTTCGAAGACGCCGAGGGCAACGGAAGGTGCATCCTGGAACAGGTGGTTGGACCACGGGAACGGATACGGATTGTAGGGGAACGATCCGCCGTAGATGGACGAACAACCGGTCGAGTTGGTGAAGCCGAGGTTGGCGCGACCCGTGTGGGTGATGCCTTCCTCGTAGCGCCACTTGAGATCCTTCAACTGCGCGAGCAGGTCACTCATCCACGTGAGCCATTCCTGATCGAGCGGCGTGCCGGCCTTGCCTTCGTCGAGCGAGGCGGCGAGGTCGGACAGCTTGAGATCGCGATCACCGGTGCGACCGAGTGCGGCCTTGAGGGCGGCGGGGTCGCCGACGTTGACCGTGTCGGCCAACTTGGACTTCAGGTGCGTTTCGACCTTGGTGATGAGTTCGCCGAGGTATTCGACGTGCGTCTTCACGCGGCGCTGCATGAGTGCGGTGATGGTGCTGGTGAAGAGATGGAGGACGGATTTTTCGCCGCAACCGGTGCAGGCACCGTCGCCGCAGCTGATGGACGAGTAGACCGACTTGTCCATGAGCATGGTTTCGAGGGCACCGATCTTTTCGTCGATGTCGTCGATGCGCATGAAGTCTTTGGTGGTGGTCGGCAGGTCCAGCCAGTAGTCCCATTCCTTCTCGAGCTTGGAGACGGTTTCCGTGGTCTGCGGCAGGACGGTGAGGGCATCGTCGTCGCAGACATCCACACAGAGCATGCAGCCCTTGCAGGTGTAGGGATTGATGGTGATGGCGTAGAGTCCACCGGCGCCGGCGGCGACTTTCTCGCGTTGGTCGAAGTAGGGTTTGGTGAAGGCGAATTTGAACTCGCCCATTTCGGCGCGGAACCATTCGAACTCCTGGATCAAAGTGGCCTGATCCTCGGCAGTCTCTGCAATGGTGTCGGAGATGGCGTCTACCATCAGCGGGCCGACATCGATACTCGGGCTGCCACTATCGCCGCTCATGGCGTGGGCGGCGGCGCGGAGTTTCTTTTCCACGGTGCGCACGGCCTTGGGCAGCATGGTGACTTCGTGGCCGGCTTGCTTGACGCGCTTGATCGTCGCCTCGAAGGCGGCCGAAACGGAGCAGGCCAGGCCGGGGATGGCGCTGTCGGGGCAGACGGTGAAACACTCACTGCAGGCCGTGCACTTGGACGGATCCCACACCGGATGGTTGAACCGAATCTGGGTCATGTTGCGATACAGCCCGGTGTTGGCCGGGATGAGACCCATGGCGGCGAAGGGATCGGTGATGTGATCGTTGGGTTTGCCGCCGAGGTAGAAGCTGCCGGTCTGCTCCCAGAACCGATGGGTATCGGTCTTCGGGTCATCGCTGCGATCGATGTGCTTGAGCATCAGCGGCAGGTTGGTGCGTTGCTTCGGTGAAGCGGCGACCGGGGCGCTGACCTCCAAGTGTTCGAGCAGGGTGATTTCGTCGAAGCCGCGGCGAACGACGCGGATGTTATCCTCGACGACGCGTGCTCCCTTGCTGCCGAATTTCTTTTCGATCTGATCGTGGATCGCCTTGAAGAGGCTCTCTTCCGTGAAGTTCGAAGTCTCCATCAGATTGGAGGCGGCGAAGAATGCGCCTTGGAACGCGATGCCCTGCATGCGGAAGCGGAGCTCTTCGTCGGAGGCCTCTTCGCGGGCGATCTTAAAGCCGTCCACGTAGGCGACCTTGATTTCGTTTTCCTTGATGAACTTCTGCGCCGCGATGGGGAAGGAGTTCCACACGGCCTCGGGTGAACCGAGATCGCTCTGGATGATGAACGAGCCGCCCTTCTTCAAACCGGCGAGCGGATTGGAGTGACTGAACACGTTCGGGTCGGGGGAGAGCACCGTGTCGACGAACATGTATTCGCAGTTGATGCGGATCGGCTCGGGCGCGGCGGACAGGTAGTAGGTGGTCGGCTGGCCCTTCTTCTCGGAGCCGTATTTTGGGTTGGCCTTGATATCGAAACCGAGGAGTTCGTTGAGCGTGACGGCGAGATTCTTGCCGGTCGTGATCGCACCCCAGCCACCGACCGAGTG
>CAKZMS010000687.1 GCA_937128785.1 uncultured Opitutaceae bacterium
CGGTGATCCACTGCATGGGCTCCACCTCGGGATTGTCGTCGAAACCAATCATCACAAACATCGGCACCTCGGAAGGCGCCAAGTCTCCCGGCGGTTGGTCGGAGGGAGCGCGGTGATCAGCGGCAGCAGCAATCGAAAGGGATAAAGTGGTCGCGAAGAGGGTCGCGCAGAGGAAAGACTTCACAGGCTTAATCAACGGGGATTGGCGGGGGGGGGCAACCGGCGGTTTGACCGACGTTCACTTGTCGTGGTTTAGATCCTTGTCGGCCCAATACTTGGTGCCCTGTAAGGTGGCCTGCAGGGCGAGCCCGTTCTCGGTGATTTGAATCACTTCCACCCCGTTAAATACATTGCCGGCCATCGCGATTTGACCGCCTTTTTCATCTGACTTGGCCGCGGCATCAGCCTGCGCGCCAAAATCCCAGCCGTGTTTGATGAAGTCCTCCAGTTTGTCTTCATCATAGAAAATGAAGATGCCGCGAAAGTCTTTCACGCCCAGCCCAACGCCGATGCCGGCCGACCCCATCTTCATGAAGGTCTCATTACCGTCCGCGTCTACTACAATGCCCTGACCCCCCGCAAAAGACGCCAGAATCACGTTGACGCCGACGTTGGTGAACACCGCGTGCCCGGCAGCGTCGGCGATCAAACCCTTGTAGCGGGGGCTCTCATCGTAGAGGTCGGCCAACACCTCTTCCCGCATCTCGCGGATCTTGTCGCGTTTCTTATCGAACTTGGTTTTGCCGAAACCGGCGACGGGGGCCAGAATCAGGCCAGCCAACAACAGGAGAAGCAAATGGCGGGAAACGTGCATGGGATCAAGGACACCCAAACCGGGACCGAGTTCAAATCCGCAACGATGGGTCGATGAATTTTTACCAAAGAAAAACGCCGCCCGAAATCGGACGGCGTTAAAATCCAAGGGATACAACCGGGCGCGCCTAGAGGGCGTTGAGGTCCTTGTCCTTCCAATACTTGGTGCCGTTGAGCGTAGCCTGCAGGGCGAGGCCGTTTTCGGTCAGCTGAATCACTTCGACTCCCTGGTAGAGGTTACCGGCTCCAGCGGCTTGGCCACCCTTGTCGCCAGCCTTGGCCGCTGCATCGGCTTCGCCGCTGAAGTCCCAGCCCTTGTCGAGGAAGTTCTGAAACTTGTCCTTGTCGTTGAAAATGAAGATGCCCCGGAAATCTTTTACGCCGAGACCAATACCGACACCGGCTTGACCCATTTTCATGTAGGTCAGATTGCCGTCTGCATCCTCAACCACCCCGCTGCCACCACCGGCGGAAACCAGGAACAGGTTAACCCCCACGTTGGAGAACACGGCGTATCCCACGGAGTCCTCGATGCGTTCCTCGGCACTGGGCTGCTCTTCGAACAGGCGTTCGAGGACCTCTTCCCGCATTTCGAGAATCTTGTCCCGCTTCTTTTCGGCCTTTGATTTGGCGAAAGCGGCTCCGGGGGCGACGACCGCGGCAAGCGCGACGATTAAAGAAAGGCGTAGGGTTTTGTGCATAGGGAAGCAAATAATGGCCTAAAACGGCCATAAATCAACGACGAGTGCTGATCATTTCACGTCACCTATTTCCTGCCTTTGACCGCGGTATTGAACAATTTGTAGGGAGCCACCCCTGGAAGGATCGGGTAGAGTGACCCTATCCGTGAAAAGCCCCCTGCTTCTGTTTCAATCCTGGCTACAAGACGCCCATGATCGGGGACTCCCCGAACCGACGGCCATGAGCCTCGCGACGGTGGATGCCGCCGGGCAGCCGGCCGTGCGGATGGTGTTGCTAAAGCATGCCGACGAAGCCGGATTCGTTTTCTACACGAACCTGGAGAGTAACAAGGGGCGGCAGCTGAAGGTGGCGCCGTTCGCCGAGCTCTGTTTCTATTGGAATCCGCCCGGGCGCCAGGTGCGGGTGCACGGTAAAGTCGAGGCGGTCAGCAAGGCAGAGGCCGATGCATATTTCACCTCCCGGGCCTACAAGAGTCGCATCGGCGCCTGGGCTTCCCAGCAGTCGCGGCCGCTTGATGGGCAGAGCACGCTGGCGGCCGCCGTGGCCAAGGTCGCGCTGAAGTATCCCCGCACGGTGCCGCGCCCACCGCACTGGAGTGGATTCCGGGTGGTGCCCGAGTGGATCGAATTGTGGGAGGAAAAAGCCTACCGCCTGCACGATCGCATTCGCTACGAGCGTGAAACCGACGGAAGCTGGACCGCCCAACGGTTGTATCCCTGAAGGCAAAGGCCGTCAGCCTGCTGCCTTTCACAGGAGCGAGCAGAGAAAAGCGGAGCCACTCCACCGCTTCGGCGCGCCCAGCGGTCACGCCCGACCTCCAAATCCTACCTTCCGCCGCAACAGCGGCGCGGACTCCATCTTGATACTTGGAACTTGGAACTTCGCGGTGCGCAGCGCGCACCGCGCTCTACTGCACCCGCACCAACAGCAAGGTGCGATCGTCGTGGTTGGGTTCGAGCACGCAGAAATTGCGCACGTAGCGATCGACGGTTTTGACCACCTCATCCAAGGGCCGGTCGAGGTGCCGCTCCAAGCTGGTGGCGAGTCGCACCCGTTCAAATTCTTCGCCCTGGGGATTGGTGGCTTCGGTAATGCCATCAGTGTAGAGCGCAAGCAGGTCACCCTCGTTCAATTGCACTTCCCGCTCCTCCAACATCTCGTCGAATAACTCGCCCTCATCCAAGCCCACGGCCAGGCCGGCACCGGGTAACTGATCCACTTCACCATTCGGATGCAGCAGGAGCGGCGGCTCGTGACCCGCCCGGCAGAAGCGCATGACTTTTGTATTCAGATCGATGATACCGTAGAACAGGGCGACAAACATACCGGGGCGCATATCCGGCTGAAGCATACGATTCACATGGCTGAGCACCGAAGCCGGACTGAGTTCATCCTCCGCACACAGCCGCATCATCGCGCGGCATTCGGTCATCACGAGAGCCGCCCCCGCGCCCTTGCCCGAGACATCGGCCACCACAAAGCCCAGGTGACGATCATCCACCTCCAGCACATCGTAGTAGTCGCCGCCAATGAGCATCGACGGGTGAGACAGGGCCTCGATTTCGAGCACCTCGTTTTCAGGAAACTTCTGCGGCAGCAGGTGATTCTGGATTTCCGCGGCGGTGCGCAAATCACGTTCGCGGAGCTCGCGCTCGCGCTCCTCCGCCGCCTTGCGTTCAGTGATGTCCGTAATGAGCCCTTCGTGGTGCGTGACCTCTCCGTTCTCGTCGCGGCGCACCACGGTGTGATCATCAACCCAGCGGATGGAGCCATCCGCACACACGATGCGGTATTCCTGAGTGTATTCGTCGTGCTCGGCCGCGGCGTGAGCCTCCAGTTCAGCCGTCACGCGGGTGGTGTCGTCAGGATGAGTGATGCCGATGAAGCCACGGTTGGAGGCCGTGAAATACTCGGGTTCAAAGCCGTATTGGCGCACGCTCGCCGAAACGAATTCCACCGGCCAATTCTCGCCGGCTCGCCACAGCACCACGACTGATGGCGACCGATTGACAATGCGCTCCATTTCTTCGCGGCGGGCCAGCGCGGCCTTGAGTTGCTGTTGGGCCTCACGGCGCAGGGTGATATCGCGGCCCACCCCCAGGAACGCCGTGCGACCATCCCGGTCGCTGTAGGCCGAGGCACTCATAGCATGCCAAATCCAACGGCCATCCGCATGTTTGACGCGGTATTCGATCGCTACCGCGCTGGCGCCCTGGGACAGGGTGTTGCGAAAAAACTCGTTCCACGCGCGGGCGTCGTCGGGGTGGATCTCAAGGAACGGTTCGGCCAGATGCGCCGACAGACGCGCGCTTTTGGCTGTGCGAGTCATCGTGTGCCACTGGTCTCGCACACGGCCAGTGTTCAGGCGGACCGGATAGCGCGCCGTCGTCTCTGCTGCGGGGGGTTTCCAGCTCACAGGAACCAGCTGCGCCTTGCCATCTGGATGAAAGAACTGCCCATCCGCGAAGAAACGCCCGCCTTTGCGCGCCTGTGTCACCGGCCAACGCTGCGGCTCCAGTGCGTCGTATTCTGTGTCAGATATTCCCGAAAGGCCCGAGATATCGAAATCCCGCCCCATATTCCCGGCGATGCCTGAGAGCGCGGCATGTTCGCGGAAAATTTCGGCCTCGGAA
>CAKZMS010000688.1 GCA_937128785.1 uncultured Opitutaceae bacterium
GTCCTGCCCACCAAGGATGTGGATGGTTTCCACACCCTCAACCTGGGTAAGATCGCCCAAGAGGACGATACCGGTTTCGCTTCCTGCACCCCCGCCGGCATCATGGAAATGCTGGCGCGCAGCGACGTGGATCTCCGGGGCAAACACGTGGTCGTCGTCGGTCGCTCCCTCATCGTTGGCAAACCGGTTGCCCTGCTCGCGCTGCAAAAGAAAGCAGGTGCCAATGGCACCGTCACCATCTGTCATTCCGCGACTACTGATCTGCCCGCCATCACGCGCCAGGCCGATGTGTTGATCGCCGCCATTGGTCGGGCGCACTTCGTCACCCAGGACATGGTCAAACCCGGCGCGGTTGTCATCGATGTCGGCATCAATCGCATTCCCGACTCCTCCCGCAAATCCGGCTACCGGTTGGTCGGCGACGTCGACTTCGAAGCGGTCTCTCCCCTCACCTCCAAGATCACGCCGGTGCCCGGCGGAGTCGGCCCCATGACCGTTGCCATGCTCATGCAGAATACAGTCAAGGCCCACCGCTTGAGCTTGAGCTCAGATTGATCCCCCTTTTCACCGCCCCTATGTCCGTTCCGCGCATCCTCGTCGTCGATGATCAAATGATCAATGTGCAGCTGCTGCGGCGAAAGCTGGAGCGGCACAACCTTGCGGTGGTCGCCGCGTATTCCGGTCAGGAAGCCCTCGACGCGGTAAACGCGGAAAAACCCGACCTGATTCTCCTCGATGTGATGATGCCGGAAATGGATGGCATTGAAGTCTGCCGCCGCCTCCAGGCCCGCGACGATACCCGCACCATTCCCGTCATCTTCATCACGGCCCGAAATACCAAGGAGGGTAAGATTGAGGGTCTGGCCGTGGGTGCGGTCGATTACATCACCAAGCCAATCGACCTGGATGAAACCCTCGCCCGGGTGCAAACCCAGCTACGGTTTGTTAATATCAACCGCGAGATGCTCGACCTGCAACGGCGGCTGGTGGAAGCACGCCGCAGCGCGACCATCGGCGCGGTGACCCAAGGCATTGCCCATAATCTCAACAACCTCCTCGGGGTGGTCATCGGCTATCTGGATCTGATCAAGACCGTCGCGGAGAATCCAGATGCCGTGCGCAAAAATACCGGCCAGGTGGAGAAAGCCATCGACCGGATCGTCAACATCATCAAACAGCTCAACACCGTGGTCTCCAAAACCCGGTTGGCCACGCAACGCTTCCCTTTGTCCCAATTGATCGAAGGAGCGGTGGAACGTTTTGAAACCGAGCAGAGCCTCCAGGAGGCGGTATTTGTCGACAACCCGGCCGCCGACCTCGAAGTCGCCAGTCATGTGGAAATTTTCGAGAGTTCCATCTCCGCGCTGCTCAACAACGCCTGGGAAGCCTACGGCGACAATCATGAGGGTTCCCGCACCGTCGGATTATCCGTCGCGGTAATCGAGAGTCCCGACAACCCCATGATTGAGCTGCACATCGAGGATCACGGCCGGGGAATTCCCGAGGATATTCGCGACCACATGTTCGAGCCCTTTATTAGCTCCAAGCACACCGTCGGAGTCGGCATGGGCCTGACCGTCGCACGCAACGCCCTGCGGCAACTCGGCGGCGATCTCGTGCTGGAGGATCGCCCGGGCGGCGGAACGGTTGCCATCGCCACCCACCCCATCAACCCAGTCAAGGGACATGCCTAATCTCGCCTTCATCGGCGCCGGACGCATGGCGGGAGCCATCGTCGACGGCCTGCTCGCCACCCAAGCCTCTCTTCCCGCCGAGATCAGCTGCTACTCCGCCTCCGGTAAGAGCTCGGCCGCCTTGTCGGCCCGCACCGGAATCGGACTCGCCACTGACCTACCCGACCTCCTGGCCGATGCCGATGTCGTCGTCGTGGCCTTCAAGCCCCAGCATCTGGCGACCGCGGACAAGCGACTCGCCGAACTGACGGCCGGGAAACTGGTTGTCTCTGTTTTGGCCGCCAAGACCACGGCGCACTTGGCGCAAGTGTTTCCGCAGGCGCGGAACATCATCCGCACCATGCCCAACACCCCAAGCTCGATTGGCGCCGGAATCACCGGTTGGAGTGCCTACGAGGCCATCAGCGATTCCGACCGAGAAATCATTACCCGGGTGCTGGGAGCCATCGGCCGTGAAGTCGAAGTTCCCGAGGAGAAAATTGATGCGTTAATGGGCGTGAGTGGCTGCGGACCGGCATTTGTGTTCGAGTTTACCGGGGCCCTCCGGGACGCCGGGATCGCCGCCGGCTTGGACGCAACCGAGGCCGAAACCCTCGCCATTGAAACCGTCTTGGGGTCGGCCCGACTCATGGCCCGTTCGGACATGTCGCCCGAAGAACTGCGTAATCAGGTCACCTCCCCC
>CAKZMS010000689.1 GCA_937128785.1 uncultured Opitutaceae bacterium
GTCACCTCCCCCAACGGCACCACCTACGCCGGCCTGCAGGTGCTGGAATCAAAAGGATTCCGCACCACCATGCGCGAAGTCGTCGCCGCCGCAAAAGCCCGCTCCGAGGAACTGGCTCGCGGCGATTAGGAGGCGATTGCGGCGTGGCTGACTAGTCCAAGTCTCAATAGGTCGACTCAAGCCCGCATCAAAACTCAATAGGTCCTGAGTCGTTCGGGTTATCACTCCGAATAAGGGCTGATTATGGGCCGACAAAAAAACCGCCGAAAAGTCGGCGGTTGGAGAATGAACCTGATTGAGCTGCTCAGAGATCCGCGGCGGTCAGCATGCTGGTACGATCCGCAGTCGCGGCCCGCACTTCGGCGACCTTTTCGACGGTGACCTCGCCGGCCGTGTTGCCCCACTCCTGGCGGATGTAGGTCAAAACATAGGAGATCTGTTCATCGTTCCAGTTGTAGGTACCGGAAGGACCAAAGGCCGGCATGATGCCGTTGTATTGGCTGCCATTGACCTCGAGCGGACCTTGCAGTCCATGAATCAGGATGTTCACCAGTCGTTCTTCGTCGCCGGTCACATAGTCCACCCCGGCAAGAGGCGGGAAGGCGCCGGGAAGGCCCATGCCATTGACCTGGTGGCAGGCCACACAGACCTGAGTGTAGAGGCGTTGGCCCATCGCGATGGGATCGATTTCAACGACGGTTTCATCCGGCATGTGTTTTTCCGGATTGAAGCGCTTGTCCTGAATCTGCGTCGCGAGGCTGAGGCCTTCGTCGAGACCCGCGCGGTTGTGGATAAAGTAAATCGCCACCAGGAAAATCATAGTGGAGACAAACCCCAGCATGAAGAGCGGCATCATCGAATACCCCTGTTTGGGCTCCGCTTGATTGGACAACATCTGGCCGTGAACCGCCTGGATGTCGTGATCCGATGCAGCGGAAGCCTCGCGGCGGGAATCGTGGTTGGAATTTTGACTCATCTTAGTGGCCCTCCTCCTCAGCACCTTCGTCATCCGGGTAAACGTAGTTCGTTTCCGGGTAAGCGTAGGTGTCGTTCAAATGTGCGAGATAGGCGACGAGGGAGCGGGCCCGCTCGGTGGGGACAACCTGGTATCCCGCCGGGGCTTGAACATCGAGCGCGTCCTTGGAGCGTTCTCCAACGATCTCGGTCTCCTCAAACAAGAAACGGTAGGCCGGCATATTGGAATCCGGTGCCATCTGCGCCGGAGCGTAGAGCCATTGGTAGAAATCCGCCGCATTCTCGTAGCGAGCTCCGACGTTGCGAAGATCCGGACCCACTCGATTGTGTCCCAATTGCACGGTCTCTTCGAAAATGTAGTCCCGGGCCACGCTGGCGCGCTCGCCCCAGCCACGGGCGATGTCACCACCCAAGTCGGCGCGATGCACCTGTTGGGTATGGCAAGCCGCGCAGCCTAGGTCCGTGTAAACGGTGGCGCCGCGGGCCACGATACCGGGTTGGGGGGCGGGAAACGACTTCCCTTCCATGGCATCGTAATGCGGGGTTAACGTGCCGTAGCCGTGTTGATTGGCGAGGATGGCGGCTGTCCAGGAAAAGGCCAGTAACGCGAAGGCGCCGAGAAAGATATACGGTCCGCGATTCATGAGTTCACCTCCAGAGCCGGGGGATTGGGAAACAGCGAAGTGGGGTCATCGACCGGCTTACCAAAACAGGCTTGGTAGATCGCCATCAAGATGTTCACGAGAAAGGCGAGTTGGCCGACCAACAAGGTGAGGAAGCCGAGAGCCGCCCCGACCAGATAACCGGCGTAACTGCCCGCGACATCAGCGAACGCGGGGAACGCCTCGACATCGTTAATGGCCGCGCCTTGGGCGAATCCCGCCAGGACCAAGGAACCCACAATCATAATCACACCGGCCACACTCGACCAGTAATGCGCCGTGATCAGCGCTCCGGAGGGCCAGGCGTGGGTGACCAGACGAGGCACCATGAAGTAAATCGCGCCAATCAGGCTCATGCTGACAAAGGCAAACCAATGCATCTGGTTCATGGCCTCATTCACGAAGGTCAGCTGGGTCGTGACGTAAACCTGCGGAAGGGAAAACAATTTGATCATCAAACCAGCGACCAAGAAGGCGACCGCCCCAAATTTGATGAAGCTGAGGGCCGGGCCGCCGCCACCGGCAGCGCTTCCCTTGAACATGGTGCCCAGAAAATTGTAACCGATGATGAAAAGTGGCACCAGCAACATGAAGTTGGCCGCACCACCCAGGGCCTGCACCCAGCCCGGGACCGGACTACCCGAGAGATAAGCGAGTCCCCCGAAGGTGGCGAATGCCGCAAAGGACCAGAAGCCCAGTGAGGCCCAATTGTATCCGGAAATGGGTCGGCCGAGTCGCTTCGGCAGAATGTAGTAGATCGCGCCCAAGGCGATCGGCGCCAGGAACAAGGCGTATACATTGTGGC
>CAKZMS010000690.1 GCA_937128785.1 uncultured Opitutaceae bacterium
ATGAGCACTCAACAAACCCGATGAACTCAGATTGGAAAAACCAAGCTATGTCCGCTGCCGATGCCGTATCGGTGGTCAAAAGCGGAGACTGCGTCTTTATTCACGGAGCGGCCGCAACGCCGACGCCTCTCGTCGAGGCTTTGGCTGCCCGGACCGACCTCGAAAACGTGAAGGTGTATCACCTGCATACCAACGGCCCGGCGCCCTTTGCCGATCCCGGACGCGAGGACGAATTCCGCTCAGTATCGCTGTTCACCGGTCAGCCACTCCGCCGGGCAGTGAATGACGGGCGGGCCGACTTCATGCCGATTTTCCTATCGGATATTCCCGACCTGTTTCTATCCGGTCAGGTGAAACTCGACGTCGCCCTGCTGCACCTGTCCATCCCGGACGCTCAGGGACTCAGCTCCCTCGGCACGTCCTGTGATGCCGCCAAAGCGGCCGCCGAGACCGCGACGACGGTGGTCGCCGAATTCAACGAGCAGATGCCACGCACCCACGGCGCGAACATCATCCGCCCGCACCGCGTCCACCGCTGGATCCACACGGACCGACCGCTGCTCGAACATGCGCCGGGACCCGAGTCGGAAGTTGAAGCCCGCATCGGTGAATTTATCGCCGACCTGGTGGAGGATGGTTCCACCCTCCAGATGGGCATCGGCGGTATTCCTGATGCCGCCCTCGCTCGTATGACGGAAAAGAACGAACTCGGAATCCACACCGAGATGTTCTCTGACCGCATCCTCGATTTGGTCGAATGCGGCGCCATCACCAACCGTCAGAAAGTCGTGGCCCCGGGCCGCCTGGTGACGAGTTTCATCGGCGGCACCCGCAAGCTGTTCGACTTCGTCGACGACAATACGCTGGTCAATTTCCACCCGTGTAATTGGACGAACGACACGTCGATCATCCGGAAGAACCCCAAAGTCGTCGCCATCAACTCCGCCATCCAGATCGACCTCACCGGCCAAGTCTGCGCCGACTCGATCGGGCACCGGATCTTCTCCGGGATCGGCGGACAGATGGACTTCATCCGCGGCGCGGCGCTGTCGCCCGGCGGCAAACCGATCATCGCCCTGCCCTCGCAAGCGATGGGCGGCAAGGTCTCGCGCATCGTTTCCGAGCTGAATCCCGGCGCCGGCGTCGTCACCACGCGCGGTCACGTGCACTGGATCGTGACCGAATACGGGGCGGTCAATCTGCATGGCCGAACCCTGCGCGAACGCGGCGAAGCCCTCATTTCGATCGCCCATCCCGACTTCCGGACCGAACTCACCAAGGAGTTCAACCAGATCCGGCATTTCCCGATGCCGGCCATGGCCTGATTCGTTTCCTACCCCTGGTTCTGAGCAGCCGCGACGGTCCGCCGTCGCGGCTTTGTTTTACGCACCTTTGCGTATGGCGAGGTGGACTCGATTTTTTTAGGTTGGGGTGGCCGCGGGCGGTCCGCGGTCACCAAACACTCAAACCTAATTTCCATGGATTTTAGACAGTCTATACTCACTGCGGCAGTGGGACTACTCACCGCCTTAACCGGGTCCGCCTTGGACATTCGTATCAATATCGGCACTAACGGTCCGGACGGCAATTGGACCAACGTGACCAATTCCGTCGATGTGTTCCCCGCCATCGATTTCGAGACCGGGGGAGCAACCGGCGCCTCGGTTTCCACCCTGTTTTCCGCCTTAACTGGTGGAAACGGCAACGGGGCCGTAGTGGAGGACTGGCTGACGGATGTCGCCCTGAACAGCAACGGGGGAGTCAACTTCAACGCCGGCAGCGTCACGGTGACCAATCTACCCGCGGGCACCTACAAGGTCGAGGTCGTGGCCAGCCGCGAATTCGATGTCTACGGGGGCGAGTTCACCGTCAACACCGTCGCTCCCGACACCACCTACCGCGGCCTCACACCTCCCACCGTCTGGGAGGAGAACACCAATGGCCGCAATCCCATCGACTGGCAAATCTGGTCCGAAGTGGAGGTCGATTCGACCGGCCGCATGCTCATTCTCGCCCGCATCACCGGCGGAAACTCTTGGGTGGGCATCAACGCCATTCGCATCACCGGGGAAGGATCCGGCAGTGGAGGAGGTTCTGGAGGTGGCTCGGGCGGCAGCGGGGGTTCCGGCGGAAACAGCGGTTCCGCTCCACCCTCGGCCATGAGCAACCTATCCGTCCGGTCCGTGGCCGGTTCCGGCGACAACACCCTGGTGGTGGGCTATGCCATTGCCGACGGTGACAAATCGGTGCTCATCCGCGGGATCGGCCCCACCCTCAGCGACTACAGTGTAGCCGGGGCGCTGACCGATGCCCGACTGCGCATGTTCGACTCCGCCCAGACCCAGCTTGCCAGCAATACCAACTGGGGTGGTGACCCTGCCATTGCGACCGCGGCGCAGACCGTCGGCGCGTTCCCCCTTGATGCCGCGTCCCTCGATGCCGCCCTCCTCTCCACCAATGGCCCGGGAGCTTACAGTGTACATGTGGAGTCATCCGGCGATGCCGGCGTGGCCCTCGCAGAAATCTACGATACCGATTTCGGCACCGGTGGCTACCTGAGCAATGTTTCCGCCCGAGCGGGAGTCGGCACGGGCGACAGTGTCCTGATCGTTGGTCTCGTGGTCTCGGGCGACGACCCCGTAACGGTACTGATCCGGGGAGTGGGTCCTACCCTCAGTGACTACGGCGTCGGCGGCGTGCTCGCGGACCCGGAGCTCAAGCTCTTCCGCCAAGGCACCGCCGATCCGATCGCCACGAATGACAACTGGGGAGGCAGCACTGAATTGAGCTCTGCGTTCTCCACCGTCGGAGCGTTTGAACTCACCGCGACCGACAGTACCGATGCCGCTCTCCTCGTTGAGCTCACGGCTGGCGTCTACAGCGCCCAGGTCTCGGGGGTCGGAGGTTCCATCGGTGTGGGGCTGGTTGAACTCTACATTATGCCCTGATCTTCCGCCTAGATATCAATTTCATTCATGCCGCGACGGTCCGCCGTCGCGGCATTTTTATGTCGGTGAACCTCAATTATGAGGCGATTCGGGCGAGAAAATGTAATAACTATGAAACAGTCCATTGACGCCCCGCTCGAACCCTACCTTGATCCCCCGCTGAACCCCTAACTCATGGTCAGCTCAAACACGCCTGATTCCGCCTCCGACGACGCTTCGTCGGCTGGCGCCACCAAGTCTCTCAACGACGTTGTCATCCGCATGGCGGGCAACTCCCAGGATGGCATCCAGACCATCGGCGCTTTCCTCGCCCGCCTGGCGGGTCGCAGCGCCCAGGATGTCATGACCTACATGACCATCCCGTCGACGATCTCGGGAGGACCCTCGATCTTCCAGGTCCGGATGGGCACCGGCGACATCCTCAGTTCGGGCGACGAAGCCGACTTCCTCGTGGCGTTCTACGAGCATAGCTACGAAAACCACATCGGCGCGCTCCGCAAAGGCGGCGTGCTGATCTACGACAGCGATCACGTTAATCCCGACACCAGCGATATCGACTGCCTCGCCGTTGGCGTCCCCATCACCAGTGGTACGATCGAAGCGGTCGGCGGCTCCGCCAAGGAGAAGGGCAAAAACATTTTTGTGCTCGGACTGCTTTGCCGTTTGTTCGACCTCGAGGTCACCAAGCTGACCCGCCTGATCACTGAGAAGTTCGGCAAATTCGGCGAAGACGTCATCCGCAACACCATGTTGGCCTTCGACGCCGGTTACGCGTGGCCGGCTGACAACATCCGTGACGCCTACTTCAAGCTAAAGCCCGCTGAGGAAGCGTCCGGTCATCCGCAGATCACCACCGATGGCAACACCGCCATGAC
This sequence comes from uncultured Opitutaceae bacterium, assembly GCA_937128785.1. Classification (GTDB taxonomy): domain Bacteria; phylum Verrucomicrobiota; class Verrucomicrobiia; order Opitutales; family Opitutaceae; genus Actomonas. The sequence continues at coordinate 3,824 of CAKZMS010000690.1, forward strand.
CCTCGGCCTGCTGACGGCCGGGGTGCGCTACGGCGCGGGTTACCCGATCACCCCGTGGTCCACCATCATGGAGACCCTGCGCACCGAGTTGCAGAAATACGGCGGCGTGTTCGTGCAGGCGGAAGACGAGCTGGCCGCCGTGTCCTACGCGATCGGAATGGCCTACTCCGGACACACGGCCATTACGGGCAGCTCCGGCCCCGGACTCTCCCTCAAGATGGAAGCCCTCGGCTGGGCGACGATGGCCGAGCTTCCGCTGATTGTCATCAACGTGCAACGCGGCGGTCCCTCCACCGGCCTCCCCACCAACGTCGAACAGAGCGACCTCATGCAGGCGATCTACGGCAGCCACGGCGACTCGCCCCGCATCGTCATCGCGCCCCAGGACGTCGAAGATTGTTACTACATCGCCATCGAAGCGGCCAAACTGGCGAAGGAATACTCCACGCCGGTCATCATCCTCACCGATCAGGCGCTCGCCTCCCGGATTGAGGCCTTCGATGAGCCCGACGTCGACAAACTCCACATCGACCCAACCCCGGATCTCTCGCCCCAAGGCGAGGACTTTAAACCCTACCCCATCGAGGAGATCACCCGCCACGCCGCGCCGGGCACCAAGATCGAGGGAGCACCCTACCCGACGGTCACCGGTCTCGAGCACGACGAGCACGGCCACCCGACGGGCAATCCGGCTCTGCACATGAAGATGACGGCCAAGCGCCGTGACAAGCTGCGCAAGTTGGCTCGCGAGCTGCCCCGTCCCGAAATTCACGGTGACGACTCCGGCGACGTGCTGCTGGTGGGCTGGGGATCGACCTACGGTCCCATCCGCGAAGCCGTCATCCGCGGACGCAACCAAGGGCAGAAGATCGGCCACGTGCACATTCGCCACCTCAATCCGCTGCCGCCCGAACTCGAGCGCATCTTCTCCCGTTACCGTCAGGTCTTTGTCGTCGAGATGAATGACCGGGGGCTCTACGGCTACGGCCAATTGGCCACCTTGCTCCGAGCGCGCTATGCCAATCCGGCCATTCGCAGCATCACCAAGACCGATGGCCTCGCCTTCAAGGTGAGCGAAATTCTCCAAGGCGTCGAAGCCCTCTCGGGCGAACGCAACGTCAACGTTTCCAACTACCCTGACGTCTAAGCCGCCTTCGCCCCCTGTAACAATTCCGAACCCAGACTCTCTTTCCCGCAATGACCACTGCCACTGCCACCCCGGAAGAACCCAAACTCACCAAGAAAGCCCTCACCGCCGATCACCCGACCTGGTGCCCCGGCTGCGGTGACTTCGCGGTGCTCGCGTCCTTCTACCGCGCCCTCGAACAACTCAACTACCCGCACGAAAACATCGTCACCATGGCGGGTATCGGTTGCTCCTCCCGCTTCCCCTATTTCGTCAACACCCACGGCGGCCACTTCATCCACGGACGCTCCGTCCCTTTCTCCGCCGGCATCTCGCTGAGTCGACCCGATCTCACGGTCTTCGTCTTCGGCGGTGACGGCGACGGCTTCTCCATCGGCGGCAACCACCTCGACCATGTCGCCCGCAAGAACGTGGATCTGACTTACGTCATCATGGACAACCAGGTTTACGGCCTGACCAAGAAGCAGACGTCCCCGACTTCACCCGAAGGATTCAAATCCAAGACCGATCCCTGGGGCGCGATCGATCAGCCGATCAATCCCATGCGCAAACTGGTCAACAGCGGGGCAACCTTCGTTGCCCGCAGCCATGCCACCCAGGTGAAGCACATGGTCGAAATGATCAAGCGGGCCGCGGAGCATCCGGGCTTTGCCGTAGTTGAAATCCTTTCCGAATGTATCGAGTTCTTTCCCGGTGCCTTCGACTCCAGCGTGAAGCGCAAGGGAGGCGAGTTCATCACCATCGACGAAGAGGAACACGACAAGACCGACCTGACCGCGGCCATGACCCTGGCCAGCGAACCCTGGCCGGGACGATTCGGAGTCTATCTCGAAGTTATTCGTCCGACCAAGAACGCGATGGAAGACGCGCTCAACGCCAAGGCCCAGGCCAAGGCCGGCACCAGCGCTCCAGCCGAACTCCTGAAGTCGACCTTCGCCAAGATGCGGTAGGCAACTCTCGTTCCGGTTTAAGAAAACGCCCCGACTCACCGGGGCGTTTTTTTGCGCATAGTCCCCTTGCCACCGGCTGGGTCCGCCAATCAGCTCGCTCCATGTCATTTACCCGCGCTGACGGTCGCAACGCCGACCAACTCCGCCCCATCTCCTTCGAAGCCGGCATCGCTCCGAATGCCACCGGCTCCGTGCTGGTCTCATTCGGCAACACCCGCGTGATCTGTGGGGCGACCATTGAGGCCCGGGTGCCGGGGTGGATGCGCGCTCAAAACGTGTCCGGCGGCTGGCTCACCGCGGAGTATTCCATGCTCCCTTACAGCACCCACGATCGCAAACAACGCGACAGCTCGAAGGGGAAGGTCGATGGGCGCTCGGTCGAAATCCAACGCCTAATCGGGCGTTCGCTCCGGGCGGTGGTCGATCTCCAAAAACTCGGCCAACACACGCTGTGGGTCGACTGTGACGTGCTCCAAGCCGATGGCGGCACCCGCACGGCCTCCATAACCGGCGCCTACGTTGCTGCCCGCCTGGCCGTGCAAACCTTGATGGATGCCGGCAAACTCAGCGAAAACCCCATCAAGGATTCCATCGCCGCCGTGAGCGTGGGCATCGTGGAGGGCTCCGCCTTACTCGATCTGCCCTACACCGAGGACCGCGACGCCGAGGTCGACGCCAACATCGTGATGACCGGCCAAGGCCAGTTTGTGGAGGTCCAGGGCAGCGGCGAAGAAGCCACTTTCTCCCCCGACCAATTGCAGGAACTGTTGGGTCTGGCGACCCAGGGCCTGAACGAAGTTGCCGGCCTGCAGGCCTCGTTTCTGACGAAGCAACTGCTCGGAAAGTAATCCGACCGAGTCGTTTCGACGTTTAAGGCTAAGATCGACGGAACCTAGCAGTGGCTATCCCTGCCCAATAGGTGTAATGCCTATGATCATGAATATCGCATCGTTTCTTCCGAACCGTCTGTGGCTGCGAGGGCTGGCGGTCGGCGTGACCCTGGCGACCACCGTAGTCGCCGATGATCCTGTCGTCGTTTCACCGGCACCGATGGAAGTCGATGCCGATGGCTCGGGCGCCCACGGCCAGCTCTTTGTCGCATCGGAGATTCTCAGCGAGGAAACCGAGGACAGTCTGATCTATACCATCACGCGGGAGCCTCAATACGGACGGGTTGGTTTGGCGGGTGGCGAGTCCGGGGTGGATATATTTGAGACCAAAACCTCTGCTTTCGGCTACTTCGCCTATCGGCCCGAGGAGAGCTACGAAGGCACGGACTCGTTCGCTTACACTGTGCGCAACGAAACGTCCGGACTCACCTTCCAGAATGAAGTGATCGTCTACGTGACTCCCCCCCCACCGCTGGAGCTCGATGCCTTTGCAGTCGAAGCCGACCGACTGGTGCTACTCAACGTCACGGCCGTTGCCCTCAATACCCGTCCCAATACACCGATCAAGCAGTCGGTGCCAAGTCACGCCGACTACATGACGCCTGAAGACCGGCAAAGCATAGCCAACCCCAAAATCGTCTATGCCCTCGACGACGCTGAAGCCGCGCAAAATGGCTCCGCCAAGCTCGACCGCGACACAGGCGAGCTCACCTACGCGCCCAATCCCGGATTCATCGGTGAGGACGAATTCATCTACTACACGTTTGACGAAAACAACCCGCAGTTCGGGGTGGAGAACAGCATTGTGGTCACGGTCGAGCCCATCCGCCGTCAGAAACAGATGACCGTCGATCGCTCCAAGAGTCGCGAAATCGACCTAGTGTTTGTGATCAACAACTCACGTTCGATGGCCCCTCACCAAGAGCGGATCTCGAGCTCGCTGAGTCGCTTCCGTCAGCTGTTCGATCAGCGTGAATGGGACTATCGGATCGGGGTATTGACGACCGATTTCGTAAATCGACGGGCCTGCGTTTCCCGCGATGACCAATCTTACTACAAGCGCGTGCGATCGGTCGAATTCGATGAATCCGGCAACGTGGTGCTGGACCGCAAAGGCCGGCCGAAGAAGGACCGCAAGCGAGTCGCCAGCAACGGCAACCTCGTATCGCTCCCCGTCATGGCGCAACCTTGGGTCACCCCCGACACGTCGCCGGATGTGTTTGCCGAGTTGGTGAGAGTGGGCACCAACGGTTCCAAGAACCGCACCGCGTTTACTTCGGTCTACAACTTCGTGGCCGACTACTACCAGAAGCAGCATTCGTTTCTCCGGCCCGAGGCTACCACCATCGTCGTGTTCTTCATGGACGAAGAGGAAACCCGCATGGCCGCCTGGGAGACGAAACGCGACGGATCACGCCACGCCACCTGGATCGAGAATGGCGAGCTGCCTGATCTGATTGCGGACTACAACGACGACAATCCGGCGTCCCGCCTCACCCTGGACGGTTATCTGAACTACTGGGTGCTGCGCCCCTTCATCATCGCCAAAGGCAACCGCCGCGGGAATCTCGAGATCCAGGCGGTGGTCTCTTCCGACAACGTTTCCCATCGCCGCGCTGCGGAACTGACCGGAGGCTCCGTGCTCGATATTGAAAGTGAGTTTTCCGAGGAACTGGCCGCCCTGGGAGACCGAATCGCCGAGACGGTTGCGGTGGCGCTCAACCCCATCGATGCCGGCGCCAGTTTCTATCCGCCCAGCCTGCGGGTCTTGGTCAACGGCGAGGAAGTTCCCGCCAATGCGAAGGACGGCTACACCTACGATCGGCGCAGCCACAGCATCCGGTTCGCCGGACCCACGAAGGACCGCGCCTTCGACGCCATCATCGAAATCTCCTACGAGGAACACCTGTGAGCCGCCTGCGGCGGAAGTAACAAGTTCCAAGTATGAAGTAACAAGAAGCCGAGCGGGAGCTCGGCGTTCCCAGCAGCTCCGCTGTAGCCGGGCGTGTTGAGCCCGGTGCCCGGCCTCTCCGCAGAACCCACTCCGCCGCACCTCGGTCAACGCCCGCGGCTACCACACATTTTTCCCTAGGCCGCCGGTTCGTCGTGATGCTTTTTCAAATCGGCCTCCAGCCCGCTGAAATTGCCCTTCTCCGCAGCCTGCACAAATCCTTCGGTGACACTCTTGAGCCCCTCCCACTGCGCCCGAATATGTTGGGCTTCCTTATCGGTAATTTGCTGATCCGACGCCGCCGAGGCAATCACCCCCAGCATGCTGGCAAACTGTTGCACGATATCATTGGTCGCGGGCACCAGTTCCTCGGATTCGCGCATCGCGGCGGGATTGGAGATAAAAAATCCGCCCGCCTGCTGGGCCACCCACCGGGCAATCCGATCATCTTCGGTCGACTCTATGAGCTGTTTTACCCGATCCAAGGGGTTCAGGGAGCCGCTGCCCGAGTCATCGGCCGGAGGCTCAGCCCACTTGTAGATCAGGGACAAGGATAGCCCCATGTCCGAACAAATCTGTTTGGCGCTGGTTTCCTTCAACAGGGCTTTGAGCAGTTCATGCGACTCCATGCCTGGGGATCATGGAATTCCTTCGCTCGGTGGCAATCCTGCTACTGCGCACTTTTTGGCGTGCCTCCCCGCCCTGCCTCGTGCCAATACTGAACCTTTATGAACATCCACGAGTATCAGGCCAAAACCCTGTTTGCGAAGTATGGTGTGTCTGTGCCCCCCGGGGCCGCCGCCAAATCCGCTGAAGAATTCGATACCGCCCTCGCCGAGCTCCCAGAAGGTCCGACCATGGTGAAATCCCAGATCCACGCCGGTGGGCGCGGTAAAGGCACCTTTACCGACGGCTACCAGGGCGGCGTGAAATTCTGCCCGACCAAGGCCGAAGCCAAGGAAATCGCCGGCAAGATGCTCAATAACACGCTGGTCACCGTCCAAACCGGCCCCGCCGGCCGCAAGGTGCAGACCATCTACTTCACCGCCGCCAGCGACATCAAAAAGGAATACTACCTCGCCGTCCTGCTCGACCGGGCCACTTCCTGGCCGGTAATCGTGGCGTCGACCGAAGGTGGCGTGGAAATCGAAAAGGTCGCCGAAGAGACCCCGGAAAAGATCACCAAGGTGTTCATCGACCCTGCTTATGGCCTGGCCGACTACCAAGTCCGTGAGATCATTTTCGGCCTCGGCTTCGAAAAAGCCGAAGCGAAGAACGCCGCCAAACTCATCCGCCAACTCTACAACTGCTTCTGGGATACGGACGCCTCCATGATTGAGGTCAATCCACTGATCACGACCCCGGACAACGAGGTCCTCGCCCTCGACGCCAAGGTCTCCTTCGACTCCAACGCCCTCTTCCGCCACCCCGACATTGTCGCGCTGCGCGATCTCAACGAAGAGGATCCGAAGGAAATCGAAGCCTCCAAGTTCGACCTCGCCTACATCGCCCTCGACGGAAACATCGCCTGTCTCGTCAACGGAGCCGGCCTGGCGATGTCCACCATGGACATCATCAAACACTACGGCGGCAACCCGGCCAACTTCCTCGACGTCGGTGGTGGTGCTTCCAAGGAGAAAGTCGTAGCCGCCTTCAAAATCATTCTCGGTGACGCCCACGTGAAGGGAATATTCGTCAACATCTTCGGTGGCATCATGGACTGTAACGTCATCGCCGAAGGCATTGTTGAAGCCGTGAAGGAAGTCGGACACGAGCTCCCGCTCGTGGTCCGCCTCGAAGGTAACAACGTCGAAGCCGGCAAGAAAACGCTGGCCGACTCTGGTCTCCCGCTGGTCTCCGGCGACAGCATGGCCGACGCCGCCCAGAGAATCGTTAACCTCGTCGCCTGATCAACCGTAGCGAGCATCGAGTAGAGAGTAGTGAGCATCTCGAACCTACCGTTTCGACGTCCCGCGAAAGCCTACTCACTACCCGCTAGTCACTACCCACTACTTTAGAAAAATGTCCATTCTCATCACTCCCGAAACCAAAATCATGGTCCAAGGCATCACGGGTGCCTTCGGCGGCAAACACGCCGGACTTTCGCTCGACTACGGCACCCAAGTGGTGGCCGGTGTCACTCCCGGCAAAGGCGGCCTGTTCTTTGCCCATGGCGACGTCAAAGTTCCGATCTTCAATACCGTGGCCGAGGCGGCCGCCGCCACCGGCGCCACCGTTTCCGCCATCTTCGTCCCTCCTCCCTTCGCCGGTGACGCGATCCTCGAATGCGTGGACGCCGAGATCGATCTGGCCGTGGCCGTGACCGAAGGCATTCCGGTCAAGGACATGGTCCGGGTGAAGCGGGCCATGGAGGGCCGCAAAACCCGTTTGGTCGGCCCGAACTGCCCCGGTCTCGTGACCCCCGGCACCGGTCCGGATTCCACCGGTGGCTGCCGCATCGGCATCGCCCCCGGCTACATCCACAAGCCCGGCCACGTCGGCGTGGTATCGCGCTCCGGTACCCTCACTTACGAGGCGGTGTACCAATTGACCGTCAAAGACATCGGCCAATCCACCTGCGTGGGTATCGGCGGGGATCCGGTCAATGGCACCTCCCACCTCGATGTGATTAAACTCTTCAATGAGGATCCCGACACGCACGGCATCATCATGATCGGTGAAATCGGTGGCTCGGCCGAAGAAGACGCCGCCCAGTTCCTCGCCGATGAGAAGAAGCGCGGCCGCTGGAAGCCGACCGCAGGCTTTATCGCGGGCCGCACCGCGCCTCCGGGCCGCCGCATGGGCCATGCCGGTGCGATCGTCGCCGGTGGCAAGGGCGGGGCCGAGGACAAGATCGAAGCCATGCAGTCCGCCGGTATCGTCGTGGCCGAAAGCCCGGCGCAGCTGGGCGAGGCTGTGCTGGAAGCGATTGGGTGATAGCCTACTGGCCCTCCAAAGGCGCTGAATGTAGCGCACGACCCTGGGTGGGTGCTGCAAGCGCCCTCCCTGGGGGAGGGTCGGGCGCTGCCCGGCGGTGCCGCCAGGCGGGAGTCATTCTCGCGGTTGCCTGCATGGGCAACGTGGTCAGCGCCGAAACTTCGAAGGAACCACCGTTGGACCGTTTCATCGTACGCGCCATTCCCGGCGTCACAGGCGCTTCGACAGAAACGCTGGGTGATGACCGCATCTCATTCACTTATTTGAGCATTCGTGTCGACGATGGGGAATTGCAGCAAGCGGCCGATTTCTGGTGTGCGCAGTTTGAAGGTTCCCCGAGACTTGTTTCGGATACTGCGGTCGGCAACTCACTTCTGCTATTTGAGCGTCGCCAGTCAATATTCGACTGCGCGATCGGCAACTAGGGGATAGGACATGAGTCAAGTAAAAGCCATGACCTTCTCTGATGCCATCCGCACCTGTTTCGCCAAGTTCTTCACCTTCTCAGGGCGCGCCTCGCGGTCTGAATACTGGTTCTTTTTCCTGTTCATCGTGATCTGGAATATCATCGCCGGGATCATTGACTGGCAGTTTTTCACTCAGGTCGCTGTGACGGAAACGGATACGTCCAAATCCATCACCGCCACCTCTTCGCAACCGGTGCAGAGCATCGTCGGCCTGATCGTTTTCTTCCCGCATCTGGCTGTCGCGTGGCGACGGATGCATGATACCGGGCGCAGCGGGCTTTATGCTTTGCTGCCGATCCTGCTGATCCTTGGGGCCTTTGCGGTTCTGATCTTCGGCATCGGCCTCGCCTCTCATTTCCAGCATGGTGGCACTCTGGACATTTTGTTTACCCGCGCAACATTGCTGATCGTCATCCCGACACTTATCGTTCTGGTGGTGTCGCCCCTCCTGGTGCTGTGGTGGCTGACCCGCCCCAGCCAGCCAGGCACCAATCAATACGGTCCCAACCCACATGAGGTAGCCCAATGACCGAACACTCGCCCAATACTGCCTTTCACGCCTCCAGCTTCATGCAGGGGCACAACGCCGAATACCTGGAACAGCTTTATGCGCAGTACACCAAGAACCCCGGTGCGGTAGACGCTGCCTGGGTCGAGTTCTTCAAGGCCATGGGCGACGCCGCGCCTGATGTGCAGCGTGAGGCCGAAGGGCCTTCGTGGGCGCGCACGGACTGGCCTCCGATGCCGGCCGATGATCTGACCGGTGCGCTGACCGGTGAGTGGGCCGAGATTGACGCCAAGGCCGCAGGCAAGAAGATCAAGGAAAAGGCCGCCGACAAAGGTGTCGAAGTCAGCGATGACCAGATCAAGCGTGCGGTGTTGGACAGTCTGCGGGCGCTGATGCTGATCCGGGCCTATCGTATTCGGGGTCATCTGGCCGCCGATCTGGACCCGTTGGGCATGCGGGCTGCCAGCACGCATCCGGAATTGGACCCCAAGACTTATGGGTTTACCGATGCCGATATGGATCGCCCGATCTTTATCGACAACGTGCTGGGCCTGCAGATGGCCAGCATGCGCCAGATCGTCGAGATCGTGAAACGCACCTATTGCGGCACTTTTGCGCTGCAATACATGCATATCTCGAACCCCGAAGAGGCAGCGTGGCTGAAAGAGCGGATCGAGGGCTATGGCAAGGAAATCGCCTTCACCAAAGAAGGCCGCAAGGCGATCCTGAACAAGATGGTCGAGGCCGAAGGCTTCGAGAAATTCCTGCATGTCAAATACATGGGCACCAAGCGCTTTGGTCTGGACGGCGGTGAAGCTCTGATCCCCGCGATGGAACAGATCATCAAGCGCGGTGGCGCGCTTGGCCTTAGCGACATCGTGATCGGGATGCCGCACCGGGGCCGTCTGAACATACTGGCCAACGTGATGCGCAAGCCGTATCGCGCCATTTTCAATGAATTTCAGGGTG
>CAKZMS010000691.1 GCA_937128785.1 uncultured Opitutaceae bacterium
AACTCTTCTTTTCCGGGAACCTGGGACAACCAAGAAGAGGAATTCAAACAGTTCGTCATCCACCTCGATCCCTCAGGATCGGGCAGAATTATAGCGGCAGCTAGGCTCATTACAATCGGCTGGCGCCAATCCTCGGTATCGCGAGTTGAATTATTCGGTCTCGTTGAGGGGAATTTTGACGACCCTCAGAAAATTGGATTCATCGAAAATGGCGAAGTGGAAAATAAAATCGTTCTAGTCCAAGAAAATGGTGAGCGACATACGCTCACCCGAATTCCCTTCTTAGACCATGAATTCCTCCTTCGATGTTTCCGTCCTCCGCAGCGGTATCGCCGGTCTGAGCTTTGCGCTCAAGGCCGCCCAGGCGGGTCAGTCGGTGGCGATTCTGACGAAGAAGACCAAAGCCGACTCCAACACCAATTGGGCCCAAGGTGGCATCGCGGCGGTTATCAGCCCGGACGATGATATCGAGCGTCACGTTGAGGACACCCTCATCGCCGGGGACGGACTTTGCCGGGAAAAAATCGTGCGGGAAATCATCGGCGATGGCCCGGCCCGCGTGCAGGAGTTAATCGACTTGGGTCTAAAATTTTCCCGCGACCCCGACGGCAAATACGACCTCGGTCGCGAAGGAGGTCACAGTGCGCGGCGGATCCTCCACGTGAAGGACATGACCGGCAAGGCGATCGAAGATGCCTTGTTGCGCGCCATCAGTCGGGAGCCCCGGATCGCCCTCTACGAACACCTGTTTGGCATCGACTTGGTCACCACGGGCAAGGGCAAGCACCGGCGGGTGCAGGGGCTCTACGCCCTCGATGTTCAGGATGGCCGGGTGGTCACCTTTCACGCCCCGGTCATCATGTTGTCCACTGGCGGGGCGGGCCGGGTTTATCTGTATTCAACCAATCCTGACATTGCGACCGGTGACGGCATCGCCATGGCGTATCGGGCCGGAGTGGAGGTGCGCAATCTGGAGTTCATTCAGTTTCACCCCACTACCCTCTACTCGGCGGAGGACCGGTTCCTCATCAGTGAAGCCGTCCGCGGTGAAGGCGCGGTCCTGCGCAACCTGGCGGGCGAAGCGTTCATGAAACGCTATCATCGCCAAGCCGATCTGGCGCCGCGCGAGATCGTGGCTCGCGCGATTGATGCGGAGATGAAACGCAGCGGCACGCCGCACGTGTGGCTCGACATCACCCACCGCAACGCCGCCTACCTGCGCAAGCGTTTCCCCAAGATCTATCGGGCCTGCAAAAAGCGGGGGTTCGATCTCTCGAATGATTATTTGCCCGTCGTGCCGGCGGCCCACTACACCTGCGGCGGCGTGGCGACCAATCTCAACGGCGAAACCAGCCTACCGGGTCTCTACGCGTGCGGCGAAGTCGCCTGCACCGGACTGCACGGCGCGAATCGGCTGGCGAGCAACTCGCTGTTGGAGGCCGTGGTTCTGGCCGGGCGGGCGGCACAATCAATCGAACGCTACTTCAAAAAACTGCGCCCCCGCCGCCGCGTGGAGATTCCCGATTGGCGCGACCTGGGCGGGCACGACGCCGACGAACGCGTGGTCATCAGTCACAATTGGGAAGAGCTGCGCCGCACCATGTGGGACTACGTTGGCATCATGCGCACGACGAAGCGCCTCGAGCGCGCCGAGACCCGGATCGCGAATCTCGAACGGGAGATTCAGGACTACTATTGGAATTTTTCGGTCGATCCCGACCTGCTCGAACTGCGCAACCTCACGACGGTCGCCCGGCTGATTGTGCAATGCGCCCTCCAACGGCGCGAGAGCCGCGGTCTGCATGCGATCGCCGACTACCCCCGCACCCGCAAGCGGGCCCTCGATTCGAAGGTCCGCCAGTGAAAGCCGCTGGCCTTCCGGGCGCTAAGCGCCCAGCCCTCTGCTAATGTCCATCTCGGTGTATCTGCTCCTTCCGTTGGCCAGTAGCAGGGCCTACGTCATCGGAGCTCTCCTGCTCAAACGGAGTTCCGGGTTCGGCGTGGGACTATGGCGCACAACTTTTGTCGCCAATGTGATGCATGCGGTCTGCTTGGCTCCGTTTTGGGGCCTGGGAACCGGCAAGGGCGGCGGCATGTGGTGGCAACCCGTGGTGACCAGCCTGCTCTTTATGCTCGGCCAAGTCGCCACGCTCAGAGCCATCGAAAAAGGAGACGTGTCGGTCGCTACGCCCGTGTTGGGCACGAAGATCATCTTGGTCGCGTTGGTCAGTGCCCTGCTGCTGCCCGACCCGATTCCCTTGAAATGGTGGATCGCGGCAGGGTTGAGCGTCTCGGCCATTGTGCTGCTGAACCGCCAACCCACCGACCACACAAACGCCCCTCGGGCCGCGAGTATCGGTCCCACCATCACGGCGGCACTGGCCGCCGCCGTCTCCTTCGCATTCTTCGACGTATTGGTCCAAAAATGGGCCCCGCTCTGGGGCGTGGGAAAATTTCTCGCGATCAACTTCATTTCGCTGGCGGTGTGTTCTTTTGCGTTGGTTCCTGCTTTCAGCGCGCCGCTCAAACGGATTGGCCGACCCGCCTGGCCTTGGTTGCTCACCGGCTCGACGCTGCTGGGTCTGCAGGCCGCCGGCCTCACGATCTCACTGGGAGCCTACGGCGACGCGACGGCCATCAACGTGGTCTACAGCACCCGCGGCCTGTGGTCGGTGCTCGCGGTCTGGTGGATCGGCCACTGGTTCAAGAGCGACGAACAACATCTCGGCGGCAAGGTCCTGCGACTCAGACTATGGGGCGCCGGCCTGATGCTGTTGGCCGTCGGCCTAGTGCTGGTGTGATACTCTCGCTGAGATTGACAGGATCCAATGTATATACACCTGTATATACATGACTAAGACGGCCAAACTCTTCACCAACGGCGGCTCCCAAGCGATCCGCCTGCCCAAGGAATTTCGCTTCCCGGGCAAGGAGGTCCGCATCCGCAAAACCAAGACCGGGATCTCGATTACGCCGATCGAAGACGACCGCGAAAGCCGCCGCCAAGCCTTCATCGCGCTGGCTGGCTCCTGTCCAGGTTTACCTGACGTTCCTCCTCATACCACTCCGGATTCCCCTCGGGAATGGTAGTATGATTTACCTACCCGATACCAACGCCATCTCTGTATTCCTCCGCGGGCAAGATGCACAGTTGAACCAACTGATGACGGAAAATTGGGAAGACTTGAGACTCTCCACCATTGTCATAGCGGAACGTGAATATGGTATCATCCGCCATAAATCGGGACAGCGATATAGGGACAGATTTGAAGGCATGGTGAAGCTACTGCCTCAGATCGATTTCAATCGGGAAGACGCCACCCAATATGCCTCAATTCGAACAAAGCTGGAACGGGTCGGTCGAGGGATCGGCCCCATGGATACACTCATCGCCGCGCAGGCCCTGCGCCTAGGCGCGACGGTCGTGACCCACAACCTCGCGGAATTCAAACGCGTGCCCAAACTCAAGGTCGTCGATTGGCAGACCACTTCCGCATGAGCGCCGAACAACTCACCGGCGTCCTGGAGCGCATAATTTTTTCAAACGAGGAAAACCACTACACCATCGCCGAGTTTCGCGCGGGCGATGGCACCGAAAAGACAACGATCGTGGGCACGCTCCCCGGGGTGCAGTGCGGCGAGACCCTGCACTTGGACGGCGAATGGACCCGCCACAGCCAGCACGGCCAGCAGTTTAAGATTAAAGGGTTCCGCTCCACCCTGCCCTCCACGGTCTACGGCATCCGCAAATACCTCGGCAGCGGCCTCGTGCCCGGCATCGGCAAAGTCTACGCCAACAAAATCGTCGACGCCTTCGGCACCGACACCTTCCGGGTGCTTTCCGAAGAAAGCGGTCGCCTTCGCTCGGTGCCGGGCATCGGCAAGAAACGCGCCTCTTCGATCAAAGCGGCTTGGGACGACCAAAAAGCCTTTCGCGAGCTCTACATTTTCCTGCAGACCTACGGGGTAACCACCGCCCAGTGTGTGAAGCTCAACAAGGCTTATGGGGCGCAGGCCAAAAACGTGCTCACCACCGAGCCCTACCGGGTTGCCCGCGAGATTGACGGTATCGGATTTAAGACCGCCGACAAAATCGCCATCAATCTGGGCTTCGCCAACGACGCCCCCCCCCGTCTCGACGCGGGCCTCATTTACGCGATGGAGACGCTGCAGGAGGAAGGTCACACCGCCATCCGCGAGGCCGATCTCGTAGCCCACGCCGCGGAGCTGTTGGAGACCACTTCCGACCGACTGGAGGTGCGGGTCGGCGCGCTCCTGGAATCCCACAGACTGGTGCGGCACTGGCCCGACGACACGCCCGATCCCCTGCCCGGCTCCGGCTTTATCCAGCTACCGGTGCAGAACCGCGCGGAAACCAAAATCGCCAACGTGGTCCAGCGCGTGACGGCAGTGCCATCGGGTCTGCCTCCCATCAAGATCGAGGCGGCGATCAACTGGGCGCAGGAGAAGGCCGACATCGAATTTGCCGCCAAACAAGCTGACGCCGTGCGCACCGCGCTCGGCCAAAAGATGAGT
>CAKZMS010000692.1 GCA_937128785.1 uncultured Opitutaceae bacterium
TGATTGGGGTCGGGCGTGTGGACGCGGGTCCACTTCACGATGTCGCGCGTCTCCGTTTCAGAGTAGGTGCCGGTCAGGGGGTCGAACCAGGTGAGGTGAATCTTGCCGCCTTCATAGCCGGGGCGTTGCCGGACGACGACGGCGTCGTGATGGGCGTCGAGGAAGTGTAGGAAAAAGTCGTCGTTGTTCGATAGGGCGATGCCTGAGCTGGTCGCGCCCATGGTCGGCTCGAGATCGTTGACGCCCTGGGCTTCGATGAACTCCGCCATGTAGCGGTAGTATTCGAGCTTCGGTTGGTCGGCCTCGGGAAGGTCCTCGATGTCATGAATCACGACATTCCAGGACGTGTCCTGCCAGTAGTGGGCAATCGATGCGCCCGCGAACACGATGAGGTAAGCGCGCTCGAGGTTCGACAACGGGGATCCGTAGTTACCGGTGAAGACGTGATACGGGCCTTCCTCGTAGCCGCCGTGTTCGATGTTAAACACGGGTTTGTTGGGGTGCGCTTCCACGACGTCGCGCATCTTGTTCCAAATCTCGGTGTGCCAGTTTTGGATCGAGATGAAATCAACCGTCTCCGGATAATCGTTGCAGTAGCCATAGTCGTGCACGGTGACGAGGCGATCGTGGCCGTCGAGCGCGCGCAGACGTTCAATGCGATCGACGATGTAGGTCCGGTCGTTGTGGCCGTAGCCGGTCGCTTCCTTGGAGATATCCCAGATCAGATTGGGGAAGGCTTGGTAGCGTTTGACGACGTAGTCGAAATAGCGGTTGTCGGCCGCAGACTCGGCTTCGGGCCAAGCCACCTGTTTGTTCCACACATAGATCATGATGTGGGCGATCACACCCTGCTCGTGGAGGTGTTTGACGACGCGGTCAAAGCGTTGAAAAAACTCGACGTTCAGGGTGCTGAAATCGGGGTCCGTATTGTCGCCGCCGTAAGGGAAGACGGTGGGCTTCCCGTAGTCGTATTCGGCGGGCAGATTCGGATCACGGGGCCAATTCACGTCATAGGCAAAGACGTTCATCACAATCTGATTGAAGCCGTTGTCACCCACGTAGCGGATGAGTTGCTCGGTTTTGGGGATGCCTGCGCCGTTTTCGGCATCGATGGCGAAGAGCCAGTCGATTTCGAAGGCGATGGGAAAATAGGGATCACCATTCGCGTAGGTGAATTTGGTGGGATCCGTGGTGCTGATTTGAACCGGGCCAGGCTCGTCGGCTGCGGCCGGTCCGGCGATCACGTGCCCCGTGTGCCCATCCAGAGCAGAGAGGCTGGATGCGGTGGCATAGTGCCAGTGTCCCGCGGTGGGTGGAGCGAAGCGGACGATAAAGCGATCTTCGCCGTCGTAGAATCCCGGCACCGTGAGCTCGGAGTTCTTTGGTCCGGAAAAGGTGGCCGTGAAGTCGACTTCGAACTCGGCGCCAGCCGGAGCGGATGCCTCGAAGACCAGATCGGTGGGAGCCCACTGCGTAGTCTTGAAATCCTGGGCAGCAAACGAGGCGGTGGTGGTGAATAGGAAAGCCAGCAGGACGATGCGGTGCTGGAGCCGTTCCTTGAGCGATGGGTGATGCGTGATCATAGTCTTAATCTCCCCAGACAATTTCACGCACGCGCATGAGTTCCGGATACTGTTCATCGGTGTCACCAACCTCATCCTTTAAGGCCAATAACTGTTTTTTCAGTTGGACCCGCACCCCTTGGTAGGCGGGGTCTTCGTAGACGTTGTGCCGTTCGGCGGGGTCGTTGCGCAGATCATATAATTCCCAGCCCGGGGTGGTGGGTTCGGGCTTGGCGCCCTTGGCGTCGAGGCCGAGGCCGTAGAAGAAGATCAGTTTAAAGTTCTCCGTGCGGATACCGTAGTGCGCCGGATTGTCGTGATGGGTCATGTGCATCCAGTAGCGGTAGTAGCTGGCCTGGCGCCAATCGGATGGGGTTTGGCCCGACGTGAGGATGGGGTCGACGCTGCGGCCTTGCATGGAGTCCGGGACGGCGATGCCGGCGAGATCGAGAACGGTGGGCGCGAAGTCGGTGTTGTTGATGATCGCATCGCTGGTTGAACCCGGCGCGGTTTTGCCCGGATAGCGGACGATGAAGGGAACCTGCAGCGAAGGTTCATACATCCAGCGTTTGTCGATGTAGTCGTGCTCTCCGAGCATGAAACCCTGGTCGGAGGTGTAGAGGATGATGGTGTTGTCGAGTTCGCCGGTTTCCCGGAGGTATTCGATCAGGCGGGCGATGTTGTCGTCCACTCCGCGAACCGTGCGGAGATACTTCTTGAGGTAGCGTTGGTAGGAAACGTGGAGGTATTCCTCGTCGGAGAGATCCGGATCGACGAACATGTGGTGGCCCATGTTGCGGCGTTGGTTGCGCTTGCCGATGGAAGTGCCGGTGCCGGCGGTGGCGGCGGAGCCGTGATTGGGCTCATCCCGCAAGCTGGGAGGCTCGGGAATGTCGACGTCGTCGTAGAGAAAGTCGTAGCGTTCCGCGTTCTCGAAATTGTCATGCGGGGCCTTGAAGTGGTGCATGAGGAAGAACGGCTGGCCGGCTTCGCGCTGCTTGAGCCAATCCAGGGAAATATCGGTGATGACATCGGACGAGTGTTCGGTGTCGTAGGTGGCGCGTGGATACCGCCAGTTGTTGGGCCACGTCCCGGGCGACTTCATGTCGCGGAACGTGGGACGATGGTAGCTGCCTTGCCCGGGCAGCACGCAGTAGTAGTCGAACGAGGCCGGCTCGTTCTTAAGATGCCACTTGCCGATCATGGCCGTCTGGTAGCCGGCCTGCTTCATTTGATGAGCGAGCGTGTGGTCCTCAATGGGCAGGTTATCGCTGAGGGTTTTCACCCCGTTGACGTGGGAATACTGTCCCGTGAGCAGCGTGGCGCGACTGGGCGTGCAGATGGAGTTGGTGCACACCGCGTTGGTG
>CAKZMS010000693.1 GCA_937128785.1 uncultured Opitutaceae bacterium
GGCCCATTCGCGCGCCGAGATGATGCGGGGCACCAAATCAAAGGGGAAAATCTTCTCCGTGCCGGACTTGTTGGAATACACCGTGAACGTGACCCCGCGGTTGATGAACGTCTGGTCCGCGCCTTTTTGGCGGGCAAAGAGTTCGCCGATGCCCGACATCTCCTGATAGCGATCCCACAGCCGACGATAGTGAGGTCGGGGCACGCCGGGGGCTTCGAACATCTCGTCGTAGAAGCCTCCTAAGTCGTAGGTGTTGAAAAAATCAGGCATGGAAATCAGGCATCGGAGTGGTTCCAGAGAAAACTGTTACGGCTGACCAGCAGGTTGCCATCTGCATCGACCAGACTGATGCGCCAGGCAATGGGTGCGGCATCAGGGTCAGCCCAATCCGTGCCAGTTAGGCCGACAAATACGGCATTGCTCCCGGTCTTCACATCCAAGTCGAAGGCGTAGGCGGTCGGCTCGGTTTCACCTTCGCGGGTGACCTCGACGCGCAGGGTCGATCCCGGATGGGCGGTTTTGCTCCTCGTGCGGGCGAGCCAGTAGTAACCGTCGCGTGCAGCAGGTTGGGTGCGGAGGGCTTCGCGATTGTTGCCGGCGGGAGCGCTGCCAAAGTATTCCGAGATGGTGGTGAAACTCTCGGCGGAACGGTATCCGGGCCACACCCGCTCGAACTCCACCTCGGCGTTCACCCACAGCGGGCACAAAATGGCTATGAGAGTGAGTCCCTGGCGGATGGAAAGAAAAGACATACGGGAACGACGACCCTACGTAATTTTGCCAGCCGAGGCAAGGTCTCCTCCGGCATCAGGGGGCAAGGCGCACGAACTGGTAGCGGTGGAAGCCGAGCAGGGCCGGGGGCCATCCTTGGACTTCGGGACGTTTCAGGAAAACCTGGGTGCCGTGGTAGATCGGTGCGATGGGAGTGTCGGTCACGAGCAGGCGCTCGGCTTGTTGGTAAAGCTCGTAGCGGACGGTTTCATCGGGTTGGGCCGAGGCCCGACGGAGAATCTCATCAAACCGGGCGTTGGCCCAGCCGGTGTTGTTGTTGCCGCTGTAGGAGAGAAATAACTCCAGGAAGGTGTAGGGCTCGACATAGTCACCGATCCAGCGGGCGTTGGAAATATCGTAGTTGAGCTGGGTTTCATCATCGAGCCACACCCGTTGCTCTTTCATGGCGATCTTCACATCGATACCCAGTTCATTGCGCCACATCTGTTGGATCGCCTCGAGAATGGATTGGTTGATCTCCCGGGCCCGCGACATGACTTCCAGTTCGGGGAACCCCTCGCCCGCGGGGAAGCCCGCGTCGGCCAGAAGTTGACGGACTTTGACGGGATCGTAACCTAAGGTTGCTTCCGCGGTATAGCCCGCGGTGTTGGGCGGGGTCAGGCGATGGGCGGGAGCCTCGCCGCCTTGGAGCACTTGGGCGGCCAAGGCTTCACGATTGATGGTGAGCGCCAGCGCCTGCCGGACCCGCCCATCGTCCAGGGGCGGGCGGGTGAGATTGAACCGGACGAAGCCCGTCAGCACGAAGGGGTCGATCCGGATCAATTCGGGTGACTCCGCCTCGTAGGATTTGATTTTGGTGAGCGGAACTTCCGACGTCAGGTGAAGTTGACCGGAACGAAAGGCGGCCTCCTGGCTGACCGCGTTTTCGAACGGGTAGAATGCGACGCCGTTGAGACCGACGGCATCGGCTGCGCGGAAGAGGGGATTTCGTTCGCCCCGAATCCGGCTCTGAGGTTGCCATTCCGTGAGGCGGAAAGGTCCGTTGCCCACGATGTTTTCCGGGCGGGTCCACCGGTTGGCGCGGTCCGTCCGGCCCCCGTGCTGATCGATCACGTGGAGCGGGGCCGGGAAGCCCACGGGCAGCGTGAGGATCGACGCGAGCATGGGGGTCGGTTGTTCCAACCGCAGCACGAAGGTGTGCGGGTCGGGAGCACTCACGCCGAGTTTTGCGGGATCGGTTTCCTCGCCGGAGTTGAACTGCGCGGCTCCCTTGATCGGATACAACACGTAGGCGTATTCAGAACCCAATGACGGGGTAAGCGCGCGAATGTAGGAATCCCGGAAGGTCCCGGCGGTGAGGGCGGTGCCGTCCGACCACTGCAAATCGGGCCGCAGGTGAAATGTCCACGTGAGCCCGTCTGCGGAGATGTCCCAACGTTCCGCCGCGGCTGGCACCGCTCGCGAGGTGGTTTCATCGACGGCAACCAGGCCCTCGAAGAAGGCCAGCACGACTTGCATGTCGGTGAAGGCGGAGACGAGGTGAGGATCCAGATCGCGCGGTTCGGCTCCGATCGCGCGGTGCAGCACGCCTTCGCGATTGCCTTGCTCGACGCGGGTCTCGCGGGATCCGCAGCCGGTCAGTAGCAGGCTTCCCAACGAAGCGAGGAGGAGGAAACGGAGAGGCATGAAATTCATAGACCTCCCCAAGCAGACATGGGCAGCGCGAAGGATCAACCTTCTGGAGGGATTGAACCTTGCGGGTGCTGCCGAACCCCGGTGTGCTGGTCCCCAATTCCTTTCCAGCATGCAGTGGTTTTATTCAATTAACGGTGAACGCCTGGGTCCTGTGACCCCGGAACAACTTTCAACCCTGGTGGCCAACGGCACGGTAACCGCCGAGACACTCGTTTGGCGCGAGGGATTCGCGAGCTGGGAGGCTTGGGGGAAGGTGGCGGATGCCAACCCTCTCCCAGCCGTCGCGGTGGATGTTCCCCCTCCGGAAGCAGTCCCGGTGGTCGATTACCCGGCGAGCGCAGCGGATGGCTGGACCCTCGATGAATTCTCCGAGCCACTCCAGACTAACGGTTTTCGCACATCCGTGGGTGGCCTGCTTTCCCGGAGCTGGCAGACTTACAAGTCAATGTTTGGGTTGGCAATCGGCGCCGTGTTGGTGCTGGTCCTGATCTCGATCGTGGTGGGATTGCTCCCAGTGGTCAGCTTGCTGGGCGCTTTCCTTGTGACCCCTCAAATGAACGCGGGCGCCGCCTGGATTTTCTTGAAAAAGTCCCGCGGTGAACCCGTTGAATTTGGTGATGTGTTTGCTGGGTTCTCCCGATGCTACGGCAAGCTCATTCTCGTGGGCCTGATTCAAATGGCGGCAATCATTTGTATTGCTGTTCCCATCGGCATTGTCGCGGCTGTGACCATCCCGATGTTGGAGCAGATGGGTAACGGGGGCGACCCGTCACCTGTGGTGATGGTCCTCGGCGCGATCGTGGGACTGGTGGTTTTCTTTTTCGCCCTCTGGTTGTCCGTGCGCTTCCTGCTTACTCACATAGCCGCGGTGGATATGCAGGGTTCTGCCATGGATGCCTATCGCATGAGTTGGCGCATCACGGCGGGTAAATTTTGGACCCTCTTTGGCGTATTCTTGATTTTGTTCCTACTGAGCATCGCGGGCACGTTGGCCTTGCTCATCGGGATGCTCTTTGTGGCCCCCCTCTATCCCGCCCTCATCGCTCAAGTATACCACGAGGCGAGCGAAGCGGCGGCCGGCCGCCCAGTGGAATAGTTTTTTTCTAAGAAAACACGGGGAGGCCCGTCCAAGCCAGCGTAGGTCATGATGAAACCGACCGGTAACGATGAATACGCAGGAAATTGGATCGCGGACGCGATGCGGGATCACCAAGCCCCGCTGGTGCGCTATGTGGCGCGCTTGGTCGGCAACGACCTGGACCGCGCCCAGGATGTGGTGCAGGACGCATTCCTACGACTTTGCCAACAGCCCGAAGGCGATGTTCGCGGGCACGTGGTCGAGTGGCTCTACACGGTGTGTAGAAACCGGGCGGTTGATGTCGTGCGCAAGGAGGGACGCATGAGATCGTTTGCCGAAGGTGAGGTGGAGCAGGTGCGAGCCGGAGAAGACCGACCCGGTCGCGCGTTGGAGGTCGAGGAAACCCGGGCGGCGGTGCTGGAGTTGATCGATCAGCTGCCGACCAATCAACAAGAGGTCATCCGCCTGAAGTTTCAGAGCGGATTCAGCTACAAGGAAATCAGCCGGATCACGAAGCTCTCGGTGAGCAACGTCGGCTATCTGATCCACATGGCGGTGAAACAACTGCGCGCCGATATGGCCGCGCAACAACCCTGAGGAATTTTGTCATGAGTGAGTCGAAAATGAGTCCCGATGATCCGCGATTAAGCGCGTATGCCTTCGGCGAATTAAGTCCGGAAGAGGCCGCCGAGGTGGCAGCGGCGATCAAGGACAACCCGGCCTTGGCGGCGGAAGTCGATGCGATCCGAGCGCTGGGCGGGGAGCTGGAATCGGCGCTTGCGGCCGAAACCCTGCCCGCGACCGAGCCCGTCAATTTAGCGGAACCCATTGAGTTTCCCCTCGGGCGTCGGACGGTGAAACGCTTTCCCTACTTTCTGGTTTCCGGATTGGCGGCGGCCGGCTTTGCCGTGCTGGTTGTGGTGCAGAGCCCGGACTCACCCCTCGTCGGCACGCAGGAAGTGGCAGTGGCTCCGGCCGCGCAGCCGATGGAGATGGTTACATACGATCCCCATGCGCCGTCGTCGGATCGTTTGGCAGATCGTTCGTCTGAGTCGGCGGAAATCGAAGTTTCGTTCTCGGAGGTTCCGGCGGCAACCGACAATCTAGCAACGCCGGTGCCGCCGCCGCTTTCATCCGCGACCGGACCAATGGTCGGATCCGGGAAACCACCGGCCGGGGCGAAACGAATGGCAGTCGCACCGTCCGCTGAGTTGACTGCGGCGAGTGGGCGGATGATGTCGCTGGCTGCCGTGGAGGCTGCCGACCGGGGGGGCGGTGAAGGCTACGCCACTCAGGAAGCGCACGGTTGGCAACAGGTCTCCCACCAGCCGCTTTCCACGTTTGGGGTGGATGTTGATTCGGCCAGTTACGCGAATGTGCGCCGCTTTCTGAACAATGGCTCCCTGCCTCCGGTTGACGCCGTCAAAATCGAAGAACTGGTGAACGCGTTCCCTTACGACTACGCCGCGCCGGAGGCCCATCAGGACGCGCCGTTGCGGGCAAATCTCGAGGTCGCATCCGCACCGTGGGCTCCGGAGCATCGGCTGGTGCGGATCGGGCTCAAAGCCCGGGAAATGACGGTGGCCGAGCGGTCGCCTGCCAATCTGGTCTTCCTGCTCGATGTCTCCGGCTCAATGAATGCGCCGCAAAAGCTGCCGTTGGTGAAGGATGCGATGCGTCTGCTGGTCAGCCAGTTGAAAGACGAGGATCGGGTGGCGATCGTCACTTATGCGGGGCAGTCGGGATTGGCCCTGCCGTCGACCCCCGTGCGGGAGTCGCGGAAGATCACGGCAGCGTTGGCGGCGCTTTCTCCTTCGGGCTCCACCCATGGCTCCAGGGGAATTCATCTGGCCTACGATGTCGCCAAGGCGAACTTTGTCGTCGGCGGGATCAATCGGGTGATTCTTTGCACCGATGGAGACTTCAACATCGGCACGACGGGGTTGGGGGAGTTGGAGCGACTGATTGAAGCGAAAGCGGAGTCGGGCGTGTTCCTCACCGCGTTGGGCTTTGGTTCCGGTAATTATCAGGATGATACGCTCGAACTGTTGGCCAATCACGGCAACGGCGCGCACGGATACATCGATTCCGCCCGCGAGGCGCGTCGCCTGTTGGTCGAGCAAGTCAACGGCACGTTGGCCACCGTGGCGCAGGACGTGAAGATTCAGGTTGAATTCAATCCTCTCCAGGTGGCTTCGTATCGTTTGATCGGATACAATAATCGCCGTCTGGCCGCGGAAGAGTTCAACGACGATTCGATCGATGCGGGAGAAATTGGCGCGGGCCATACGGTCACGGCGTTGTATGAAGTCATCCCGACCGGCGCCGAGATGCCGAACCCGGGGGCGACGATCGATGCGTTGCGGTATCAGGCGGTTCCCGACAACCCCCCATCAGGGCAGCATGCCCACGAGATGCTCACGGTGAAGGTGCGCGCTCAACCACCCGGAGGAGGCCGGAGTGCGTTGCACCCCTTCCCGCTGGTTGATGGTGGTGCGTCCTTTGCCGGCGCCACCGCCGACTTCAAGTTTGCCGCGGCCGTGGCGGGATTCGGATTGAAGCTGCGAGCCCGGCCCGCGGCGGAGCAGATCACTTACGCGCAGGTGGAGACCTGGGGACGAGCCGGCATCGTGAACGATCCCGGCGGATATCGCAGTGAGTTCCTCGATCTCGTGCATCAAGCGCGGTCGCTGACCGAGAATTGAGGCGGTCAGCGGTCCCGGGCGTGGGCGAATCAAGCGGCCGGCCGGCGGCGGCGGCCGGCCCGGAAAGTCACCAGAATCAAGCCCAGGCCGACCAGCGCAAATGTGGAAGGCTCGGGCACCGGGGTGAAGGAAACCATGACGGTGTTGTTGGTCAGGAAGGTTTCACCGAAGGAGTCGCCGCTGGAACCGAGTTGAACCGCCCAGATGCCATCGGCGGTGAGGGAAGCCACGGAGCTAGAGATGCTGAGGTTAAAGACCTGGGCATCAAAATTAGTGAGGGTGGTTCCGGACAGCAGCACCGACCAAGAGTAGGCTTGCTTGGCATCAAAATTGGTCGGGAGGTCGCCGTCTTCACCCAAAAGGTAGATGGAGAAAGGGGAGGCACTGGAGGCGGTGATGTTGATGTTATCGGCGAACACGATGTCGGAGATAACTTCGTCATTGTTCCCATCGCCGATCTCGACGGTGAGTGATCCCAGCTCGCCGAGATTAAGCGCACCTTCGAATTCAATCTTCCCGATCGAACGTCCGGGTGAAATACCTGCGCCCGCCCCGATCGTCAGGCCATCGCCCACGTTCAGGCCACCGTTGCCGCGAATTTCACCTCCATTGGGGCCAAATGAGATGTCTGCCTCGATGGTGGATTCATCGTCGAGGTTCAGGGTCAAGAAACCGCCATCCAGTGTCACCGCCGGCGGGTCAGGATAGCTTCCGCCGAGGCTGCCGGTGTCGCTGGCGACGAGATTGGCACCGGCAGCAATCTCCAGCCCTCCCGTGAAGGAGTTGTAGCCTGATAGCGATTGCACGCCTTGGCCTTCCAACCGCACCGCCCCGTCACCAGTAATGGAGCCGCCGAAATCCAGAAAGAAATTGTTTTCGACATCAATCGTCAGCGTGGAGCCGGACGCCAGTTGGACGTTGGCGTTGGAATACGAGTAGTCGTCGTCGTCATTGTTATCCACCTCATAGAGGCCGCCGATGACCGGTGACATCGTGGTGAAGTTCAGGTTTTGACCCGAGCCACTGCCCCCGCCGCCAAAGCCAACGGGACCTGAACCGGCGGCGCTGTCGGTGTTGATGTTCACCGTGCCCTCGGAGATATAGAGACCCCCGTCGAAGCCAGAGTTATCGCCGTTGAGGTTGAGGGTGCCGTTGCCGTTTTTGTCGATACCCCCATTGCCGGAGATATCGCCGGAGAGCGTGAGGTTCTCATCGGTGAGGGCGATTTGCACATCGATTTCGAGGAAGCTGTCGATCTGGAAGGCGTTGGCGATGGTGAGATCGGAGGCATCGGGACTGAGCCGGGGGGATCGGAAATCAAAATCGTCACTGCCGGATAAGTGATAGCCAAACATCACGGCATCGGTGAAGCCGCCGGACTCACCATCCACGGTGACCGGGCCCGTGCCGAGGGAAGCATTATTGGTGATGATCAACTCGCCGGCTTCGATTCGGGTGCCGCCGCTGTAGGTGTTCGCTCCCTCCAGACGCACGCTGGAAGTGACGGCCTCCTGGGTTCCGGCGAATTCATGACCAAACGTGGCGACCGCGTTTTGATCACCGATGACCACACCGAGGTCGTTCTCGCCGTTGGCCAGCACGGAATTGATGATGAGGGAGCCACCCTTGTAGCCGGCGAACCGGTAATCCGTGGCGTTGCCCGGCAGCACGATGTTACCGCTCAAGGTCACGTTGGTGGCGGTACCCAGATAAAACGCCGGGTCGGTTGCGCTGAAGGCGGTCAGGTCGATCACATCGCTGATAACCCGGTTCGTATGAGGGTCCTGAGAATCGAACCCAATAATGCCCCGGTCGATAGTGG
>CAKZMS010000694.1 GCA_937128785.1 uncultured Opitutaceae bacterium
CTCCCTGGCGCTTCTGGGGCGTAACGGCGCGGGCAAATCCACCCTGCTGCAGATCATCGCAGGGACCCTGCAGCCTACCACCGGATCGATCGAATCGACCGGACGAATTGCCGCCCTGCTGGAACTCGGCAGCGGCTTCACTCCGGATTTCACCGGGAGCGAAAACGTCTACCTCAATGCCTCGATTCTGGGGATGGCCCAGGATGAGATAAGAGCACGGTTTGATCAAATCGTGGAGTATTCGGGCATCCGGGATTTCATCGATCAGCCGGTCAAGACCTACTCCAGTGGCATGACGCTGAGACTCGCGTTTGCCGTCTGCGCTCATGTTGATGCCGATATCATCATCATCGACGAAGCTCTGGCCGTAGGAGATGCCCGCTTTTCCCTGAAGTGCTTTGCGACCCTGAATCAGTTCATTCAGTCAGGGAAGACCGTCATTTTCGTATCCCACAGCACCAATGCGGTGAAGAACCTGTGCAACCGCGCCATCTTGCTCGAACAAGGAGAGATGTTGCTCGACGGCAGCCCCAACGACGTCGTCAACATTTACTCCAAATTAATCGCCAGCCCCGAGGGAGCCAGTGCCGTTCGCGAAGATATCGCGAAATTGGCCACGGGAGAGTCTCTGACCGAAGAGGCTGGCGACAGTGAGGAGCCGGATCCAAACGCGCCAGAACCCGAAGATCCCACTCTCCACTCCCAAAACGCGATGCGCCTGCTGGTGGAAGAACGCTCTCACCTCCAACTCGCGGACAAGGAATATGCCTACGGGGGCAAACGGGGGGAGATCGAATCGGTTCTCCTCTGCAATCGCAGCAATGAGCCGCGGCTCGATTTTGAATCGGGCGACCAAGCGAAGCTGCATATGGTTTGCTCTGCCTTCGAGGACATCCCCGCCCCGATCTATGCGATCACCATCAAAGACCATCGCGGGCAGGAGGTGTTCGGCACCAACACCTACTTCCGCAACGAAACTCATCCGGCTGTTGCCGCCGGTGAAAAGGTGCATGTTGAGGTGGTGATTCAACTCAACCTCATTCCGGGAGTATATTTCATTTCGCTGGGTTGGGTGGAAGTCAGTGACGGCGAAGTCGACGTGATCCAGCGACGTTACGATGTCATCCGCTTGGAGATGACCGCCCGGGACCAGGCATTCGGTATCGCCTATTGCGATACATCCATTTCGGTCGGACCGGCCCCGGCTTCCTCCTAATGAAACCCGTGGAACTAACCCATCAAGGCGAGGCCCACGTCCTCACCGCCGGAGCGTCATTTCAAAGTCCCGCCGCGGCCGCTTTTTCCGATACCTCCCACGAGAATCTCCGAGCCCTTATTCGCGGCATGGCAGCCAAGACTCCGTGGCGGGAACTGGTGAACTCGCTGTTTGAGGCCAAGCAACCGTGGTTGCACCAAATCATCAGCTCACCAAAGCGCAGTCGTTTCTTGGGAGACCTCCTGCCAAACGACTCCGGATCCGCGCTCGATATCGGATGTGGCTACGGCCAGATGACTCTTCCGCTACTCACCGCCGGTTGGGACGTCGTTGCCCTCGATCCCAGCGATTCCCGACTTCGATTTGTCGAAGCAGTGGTGCAGCAGGAACAATTGATCGATCGGGCCGCTTTCGTTTGTGCGGATTATCTGGATACCGAATTCCATACCCCATTCGATCTGTGCCTGTGCATTGGCGTGCTGGAATGGGTCGGCGCCTTTCAGCATGAATCCGACCCGCTGGAGCGACAGCGACACTTCCTTCGCAAAGTTC
The DNA here is from genome assembly GCA_937128785.1 of uncultured Opitutaceae bacterium. GTDB lineage: Bacteria > Verrucomicrobiota > Verrucomicrobiia > Opitutales > Opitutaceae > Actomonas. Next base: position 1,769 of record CAKZMS010000694.1, read on the forward strand.
GACAAGAACTGAGTGCCACGGGAAGCTTGATCATCGGTATCGAAAACCGCATCGGACTGAAATATCTTTTGGGATGTGAGGATGACCATATTGGAGCGCCCAATATCGCCTGTCTTCCCGGAGCTTTGGCCAATCGAATTTGGCGGGAAAAAACCGGTCAGCCCCTCTCCAGTTACACCTATACCCAGGCAGAGCTTGAAGCTTTGCTGCGGGAAGCGGGATTTCAGGAAATCGAATTTTTTGCCGCCCTACCCGACTATAAATTAACCGAGGAATTGATCCCGTTGTCCGACGGGGGAAGCGAGTTCAACGCGGGCATGCTTTCCGGGGAGTTATTTCGCCCCGAGCATAACGGATACGACGGCAGCAAACTCTCCCCGGAGTTTCAGGATCGATTGCAAGGCACCTACGCGTCATTCGCCATGCAAGGGATTGCGCATCACTTCGCCCCGAGCTTTTTCGTGAAAGCGAAATGAAACCCGAACTCCTAGCTGCCCTCGATGAGTGTGCGAGTTCATGCAATTGGAAGAGCTGGCGACTCCACTCTGCCCTCCAGGGAAATCAGGACCGATCCCAGCCCCGGGACCATGCAATTATCGAAACCGACGGCAGAGCCCTGCTGAAGGTCACGAGGGGCGCCGGGGTGGAGCAAGCCTTCCGGAACCACAAAAATCTTCACCGGGCTTTACCCGATCTAACCGCGCCTCCCGGACACCTTTGTCCCACTGCGTCCGGTCCCGTTTGGATCCAGCCAGCCATTGCAGCCAAGAGTCTGGAAAGTCTGCTGAGCAACGCGGACACCCTCCCCTTGGCGATGTTAGCATACGATCGGCTGCAGGCCCGCCTTGGTGAAGTGGAAACGGCATCCACGCCCGATCAGTTGAGCGCTGAATTCGCCGAAGGGGCATCCCGATTTCGTAATCTCGAAATCTGGCGAAAAACCGATCGAACCCAGCTTGAAGCAATCCTCGCGGAGTTAAAAAATTCGTCGCGAGAAATGCCTTTGCGGCGGCGCTGGTCCAATGGGGATCTGACCAGTGAAAACATTCTGGTGAAGCCCGGGGGAGCTCCCCTGATCATTGCTGCGGAACACGCTCAGGAAACTCATTTCTACGCCGAAGACTTTGTGCGGTTGTCACAAGTTTCGCCGGCGGCGACGGCTCATCCGGCACTGAGTGCAATCATCGCGCCTCCTCAGCATCCTGCCATGGAGATGTTTTTCCAACTGAAGCAGCTTTGGCTCGAATGCACTCAGAACAACGCATCCTACCGCAGCCGAATCGCAGAACCCCGCCGGGACAATATCCTTAGCGGTCAGTTTCAGAACTATGAGCCCGCGGCGCCCGCTTCGCTGCGTTGTCGCCCCCCCGAAACCACAACGCAACTGTTTCACTCCGTGGACGGCAACTGGCGGGAGGAAGACTCGGTTCGGGTAAACTACCGGACCGACCGCTCCCAATTGGTGGCGCTGCCCGTGCACGATCAGTCCACCTACTTTCGCCTGGACCCTTCGGATCTCGCGGCGGCTCTGAAAATTCGATCAATGCGGGCGATAAAAGCCAAACTCAGCATATCTGATTTAGTTCCCGGGGTCCAATCAGCCAACTGCACCCTCTCTCGCCCCCATCCCGATACCCTGATCGTCGAACCCTCCGATTCGGATCCCCAACTCTCACTTGAGATCCCCGATGGAACCCAATGGATCTGCTGGGATGTCTCTCCTTGCCAGTGAGCTTGAACCCACTTTCGGTCAGATCTCCTCCCCACCGCCGTGATTCAGACGCCTTATCCATTTAGCCTAACCAGCGCCGAAGGCTTCATCGAGGAAGCGCAATGGCACACCAGCGGAGAGCTTCCACTCCGGGTGAATGGTTGGATCTATTTTGGCCCCGATCGACCGTGGCGCAGGATCGTCGCCCGCGTGGCTGAGATGGACGAGTATGGCGTGGAGTATCGCGAACGACTCGACGTAGGCGATGCTTTGAAGGGAGCAGTCGGGGCCCAGCGGACCGGATTCGAGATTCAGATTCCGGTTCTGCCGGTGGATGCAGTCTTGCATCTGGAAGCAGAGTTTCCCGACAACTCAAGAGTTCGATTAATCGACCTTCCCGTCGCATTGATTCCAGGCCGAAGTGCCCTGCTGGGAGACTATCATCATCGTCCCACTCCACCGGTCCCGGTGCTCCATCCCCTGGACCCGTCGCCCCGCTTGCCGGAGTTTACGGTGGTTATTCCCGTCTTTCGTCCACGTATCTCGGAACTACGTGAGTGTCTTGATTCACTCTGCCACCAAACCTACGGCGATTGGCGGGCCGTGTTGGTAGATGACGGGAGTGAGGACCCGGAACTTTCGAAGACACTTGAAACCTATGCTGCTCGTGAAGACCGCTTCTCGCTCATCCGGCAATCCAATCAAGGTATCGCTCGGGCGAGCAATGCCGCGATAAACTCATCCACCGGACCCTGGGTCTGTTTTCTGGATCAAGATGACCGCCTCTACCCCGAAGCGCTCGCCACGATTGCCCAAGAGATCGAAGAAAACCCCGAAGCGAATGTGGTCTATACTGACGAGGAAAAGATCACTCAATCGGGCAAGCTTCACAACCCCTTGTTCAAGCCGGGATGGTCCCCGCATTTCCTACGGGGGACGATGTATTGCGGGCACCTGCTGTGCGTTCGACGCGAGGTGCTAAAGCAATCCGGACCGCCCGATCCCACGTTTGATGGTGTGCAGGACTTTGAATTGGCCCTGCGAATATCCGAAACCAACCCCACCGTGCACCATATACCTGCGGTGCTCTACCAATGGCGCATGGGGGAACACAGCTCTGCCCGCGAAGGCAATATCAAGGGGGATATGGATTCACTGCAAAAACGGGCGGTGGAGGAGCACTTGGCACGAGTGGGGCATCCGGGTACGGTCACCCCTCAAGGAAGGCACCGCCTATTGGTCGATCCGCCCGAGGATTACTCAATCCCTTCCTTCGTCGAGATTGACGTGGATTCCCCCCGGAACGTCTCAGTCGAGCCAATCTCGGAGCAATTCGTTGTGGTGCGGGATCGAAGCCAACCTGAGTGCGTGATCGACTCCAACAGCCTGAGGCGACTTTTGTTTCATGCCGATTGCTCTCCCCGTGAAGTTTTCGTCCCCCTGTTTATTAGCCAGGACGGCGTAGTGGCGGAGTCGGGATGCACCATCTCCGAGAATGGAGACCTCGTTCGGATCATGCGGGGCTTTGACCCCCAAAGCGATGGTTTCAACGGATCCCTCATTTGTCACCGTGAAGTGGCCGCAACATCAGGCACGTTGATGGTGATGAGCACTGCAATGTGGAACCAAATCAGGGAATCCCTGCATCCTGATTCCACCGGAGTATTGGCTGACCACATCTGGAATTCCGATTTGGGGATAGTGGTGATCGCCAACGCTCGGGCCCGCCTGCAGCGCAATTTTCAAGAAATCTCGGCAAGCGCGGGTCGTTTGAGATCCGAATCACGAGAGGACCGATTCTTTAATCCTCATTTTGACGCCCGCCGAGCAGACTACGCTCTCACGCAGAGCTACCGCTCGCACCAAGGATTCAGGTTCAGTTTGCCGGCTCCGCCCGCCTCCACGGACCCCCGCATTCGGATTATTGGTTGGTGCTTGGATAAATCGAATCACCCGCCGACAAGCGCCCGCATTGGTGGGGTAGATTGGGAAGTCGAAGCCTCCGTCGACATCGATCGGCCGGATGTTGCGCTACAAATCCCGGCCGCCCGCGATCAAAACCCGGGTTTCGAATTTCGATTCGAGCTCCCCCCCGGAGACTATCCTTTTCGCTTTGAGGTCAAGACTGCCTGCGCCGGCTCCTGGGTCCTATTGCACGAAGGGGTTCTGCAAATAGAATCGGGCCAACGGTGCGCTCCTCAGAGTGATCCCGGTAAGTTGATCGCGTTCCAGCTGGGGCTTCACCCCCAATTCCCCCTTCGCGAACCTCATTTTGATCGATTCGTCATCTCGAGCGCCTCCGCCCCCCAACCGCGATTGAGCCTAACGACGCCGAGTTACGAACAGGGCCGGTTTCTTCCCCGGACGGTGACATCCGTGGCGGACAACGATTTGGAGGGAATTGACTACGTTATCCAAGACGCCGGTTCAAAAGATGAAACGACAGGCTACCTGCGGACCCTCGATCAGCCGCACCTTCGCTGGTTTCAGGAACCGGACAACGGGCAAGCGGATGCCATTGCGCGTGGATTCGAAAAATCGCGGTTTCGCGAGCCCGACGATTTGATGGCGTGGATCAACGCCGACGATTTCTACGTGCCGGGCGCCCTGGATTTTGTGAGGTCATTTTTTGCCCAGCATCCCGAGATCGATGTTCTCTATGGAAATCGGATTGTGGTGAACGAACAAGGGCTCGAGTTAAATCGGTGGCATCTCCCCGGTCATGACTCCGATGTCTTGCCGTGGAATGACTATGTTCCGCAGGAGACGCTTTTTTGGCGACGACGCATCTGGGATCAGGTGGGTGGAATAGATACCAAATTCCAATTCGCCCTGGATTGGGATCTACTACTGCGCTTCCAGCAAGCGAGTGCAAAAATCGTTCATGTGCCTGAGTTTCTCGCCTGCTTTCGAGTCCACTCGGCCCAGAAAACATCGAGTCAGATGCAGACGGTGGGGAGTGCTGAGATGAATCGCCTGAGGAAACGAAGCTTTGGACGAGAAATTGCGACCAATGAGCTCAATCATGCGCCTGCGGTGCAGGACTTTTTGATCAGAAGCTACGAGCTAAGCTCCCAAGTTGATCCCTAGACCAGTGCGCAACGGCTTTGAACTCATGTGTTGTGATAGCTCTGGTAACTGGCATACACGTAGGTTGCCTGTTTCAATCACATAACAGTGCACGTCCCGTTTCACCCAACCGCATCTCAACCATAGCGCTGCCCGGGCCCCGGCGAATACTCAGCTAGGAAAACAACCCGTGAACGTTTCTCCCAAAGAATCCATCCTCCACCTTCGCCAAGAGCTTATTCTTGCCCGGACCCGCATGCAGGAACTGGAGGATCGCATCCTCGAGGGGAAAACCGCGCAGGCAGACGCGGTCTCCTTACTGGGCCAAGCTGAACTAGTACTGGAAGAGAAGATCGCCTATATCATTGAACTCGACCGCTCGCTAAGTGACCGGATCCGGGAACTTGAAGCCGAGTGCGACCGGAAAACGGAGGAAATCGAGAACCGGGGAAAAGCCTTGAGCGATGCCCGGGAAGAGGATCGAAAAAACCGGGAAGCTCGGGATACGGTTATCGGCGATCTCAACGCCCGATTGGAGAAAGCCAACCAAGAGACGAATCAGGCGCACCAAGTCGCCGGAGACATCAACCGGGAGCTCACCAAGTCTACGGAAGAGGCTGCCCGACTCAGGGCGGACATTGACCAACTCGAACAGCAGCTTTCCCAACAACGGGAAGCCGCGAAAGTGCTCCAAGCAAAACTAGAGGATTTGGATTCCCGACACTCCGATAAAGAAGCCGCCCTCCAAGAATCGCAAAAATCACTGCAGGCTTCCCGTGAGGAAACCAGGGCGGCTCAAGCCATCATCGATCAAATCCAAGATTCCTCCCTTTGGCGGTGGAGTAAGTGGTGGCGTTCGTGGTTTGGTCCCAAGGTATGAGCACCACGACAAAGAGTTTTTGTTATGGGCTCGAGACCCCCTACCCGCTGCGGCCTTGCCAAAACTATTTTCGCCTTGAGGGCTGGGCGCTTATCCTCGGCGCCGATGCTCCCACCCGGGTTCGCATCAAGATCAACGAGACCTTCTACGAGCCCAAGCGAGTTTACCGCCGCGACGATGTAAGTGCCCAGTTCCCGCAAGATCCTTTTGCGGCGGAAACCGGCTTCGAATTCGTCTGTTTTCTCAGTTTCGGAAATTACCTTGGTGTTCTCGAGGCGTCCGCAGACGGAGGGGATACTTGGAGGACAGTGCTCAGCATGATGGTTCCGGTGAGTTCACACCCGCTGATGGGTGAGTTTGAGCCATTTGGTGAAGAGGGCAAACTCACCACCACCACCCGCTTGGCTATTGGGCAAAAAGACTCCTTCATTGACATCTCCCATAAAACTCATTATGCCTACATTGCCACCCGCTTCTACAAATTGTGCTTGTAGGGGAGTGCCAATCATTATAATGAGGCAAAAGTATAGGATTTGTCTTAGGATCATCAAATTAGTTTAAAAAAACCTGTTAGTAGTTACGATGGCTACTAACAGATTTC
>CAKZMS010000695.1 GCA_937128785.1 uncultured Opitutaceae bacterium
GCAACCCGAACTCCGAAATCCCAATGATTATTTGGGAGACCCTGATTCTCGCGTTTCAATCGCTGAAGGCCAACAAGCTGCGTTCGGCGCTGACCATGCTCGGTATCGCGATCGGTATCTTCACCGTCATCAGCGTGATGACCGCGGTGAGTGGGGTGAAGTCGGCCATTCAGGACGGGTTGAATGTGCTCGGCGCCAACAGTTTCCAGGTATCCAAATTTCCGATCGTCAATTTCAGCGATCCCCGGGTTCGGTTTGGCAATCGCCCGGACATCCTTTTGCGCGACGGGCTTCGATTTAAGGAGCTGATGGGAGAGGATGCGCGCGTGAGTCTGATCACGGGTCGCGGTGGGCGTCGCGTGTTTCACGGGGAGGAAAATACCAACCCGAATGTGCAGATCGTGGGCACCGACGAAAACTACCTGTCCAGTTATGCCTATGAGGTGTCAGTCGGTCGGCCGATCTCCATCGATGACCTCGATTTTGCGCGCCCCATCTGCGTCATCGGAGAGGATGTGCGCAAACGTCTGTTCCGCAACAAGAGCCCGTTGGGGGAGGATGTTCGGATTGATGGAGCCTCGTTCACGGTGGTCGGGGTCCTGGCAGAGAAGGGATCGTCTTTTGGGCAGAGTCTCGACAACCGCGTAGTTACGCCCATCACGCGCTACTTTAACAACTACGGCCGGGCCAACCGTTCCCTAAGCATCAATGTTCAAGCGGACTCTCCGGAGGATTTGGATCAGGTAATGGAGATATCGATCGGCGCGATGCGATTGGTCCGGGGATTGGAACCGGAAGATGAAAACAACTTCGAAACCACCACCAACGATTCCCTCATCAAGACTTTCGATGATGCCCTCAATACCGTCGCGATAGGCGCGTTTGTGATCAGTGCCATCGCCCTTCTGGCGGCCGGAGTCGGCGTGATGAACATCATGCTGGTGAGTGTGACCGAGCGCACGCGCGAGATCGGAATTCGCAAGAGTTTGGGGGCGCGGAAGCTGACCATCCTCACTCAGTTTCTCACCGAGGCCGTGGCGCTGTCGCTCTTCGGAGGGGTGGCCGGGATCCTCCTTGGCATCGGCGGTGGGAACCTGGCGGGCCAACTCCTGAGTGCTGCCGTCGTCTTTCCGGTGGGTTGGGCCACTATCGGACTCGTGGTCTGCAGTGGCATCGGCATTGGTTTCGGACTCTATCCCGCCTGGAAAGCCGCCTCGATGGATCCCATCGAAGCCCTGCGCTATGAATGATGGAATTTTCGATTCTGGATTCTTGATTTTCGAATCAGGAACAGCGCGAGTCTCCGCCACTCAATCGAAAATCCGAAATTCGAAATCCCAAATGCCGTCAGTGTCCGCGCCGGATCTCTGAGCCTTCGAAACGGATCGACAGGCGATAGACCTTTTTGGTGCGGCAGGTGATTTGGCCGGTCGCCGTATCAAAGGCCTCCGGCACTTCGATGCGGTGCAGATCGACCACGGCGTGGTAGCCGCGTTCGGAGAATACATCGATGAGCATGGCCAGGGCGAGGGGGTCATGCAGCAACACGTTCTCGGTGTTGATCTGCGCGACTCCGGAAATCGCGTGCCGCCGCACGATGGGCATCAATTTGTGATCAATGAATTCCACCACCTCGGCGAGGAGGTCACTGTGTTCGAATTGGTAGCTGTCGAGCCGCTTCACCATTTCCTGCCGGGCATGGATGATCAATTCGCTGGCGACCGGGATGGCGCGCAGGGTGTCGTAGGTGGAGGGGTCGAGTTCCAGCGAGCTCTGGTATTGCAGCTCGTTGACGATGTTCTGCTCCACCTGGCTGATGTCGCCCTGCGCATTGATGAAGTGGTAGTGGAAGATCGATTTGAGCGATTGCAGGGCATCCCACGTCTGCTCCTTGAAAACCCGGTAGCGTCGCCGGGCCAGTTCGGGGTCGTAGTCGGTCGGGCGCTCCTCCCAGAGATCCCCGGTGCCGGTGCGCCGGACTTCCTCGTTGTGTTCCTTGGTCAGTTCACCGCGCTTGAGCTGACGCTCCACGGAGATCCGTTCTTCGACAAAGAGAACCATGATGTGCACCGTGGGCTGGCGGAAATAGATCCCCAGGGAGGTGTGATGAAACTCCTCCCGGAGTCCGTGCATCTTGCCGACCAATTGCTTGAGGGCATCCACCTGGACCTCCGTGCGCGGGAAGCCATCGAGAATACAGCCGTCGGCGTATTCGGGTTTGAGCAGTTCGCGCAGCAAAATCGCCAGCACTTCGCGATCCCCGACCATCATGCCCGCATCCTTTATCCGCTGGGCTTCCGGTGAATCGAGCAAGCCGCTCACGACGATGGGCGGGCAGGTCAGCCCCCGGGCATCGAGGATAAATTCAGTATTGGTGCCCTTACCGGAACCGGGGGCGCCGCCGAGCAGGATAATCTCCTTGGGGAAGCGGAGCTTTTCCCGGCCGAAGTCGGCCTCCAGCTCCTGCCAGACGTCCTTGAAGATCAAAGCGGAGTCCTTGCTCTCCAGGTCGGAGGGCTTGACCGGCCGCTCCAAGGTGTTGTCGGGCGGCGGCGGTAGGGTGTTATCGGCTTCGGACGACATGACTAGGCTCCCAAGCGAGGCGGGCTGGGCCGGAATGTCCAGCAAAGGTGAACCGGGAAATGAGATATTCGTGGAACCCTCCCGGCAAAATCAGGTCCTAGAAAGAGCCGAAAGGCATCCTGGGGATCTTCCCCGGGAGTTAGTTGAAGCTGGACCTGACGGGGTCGCCGCAAGGCGGCCCCGTCTTGGTGAGCGGGGGCGGAACAAAAACCCGCAATCAGCGATGGTGGCCGTGTCGCACGATGTCCCAGATGATATAGAATCCGACCATGGCGGACAGCAGGTAGCCCACGATCCCCAAGGCAGGATAGCCGAACAACAAGGGCTTGATCCCCGTGGTCACGATCATGGAGGAACCAATGATCAAAGAGCCGGAGACGAGGCCGAGGGTGATCCGGTTGGACGCGTTTTCGATCGAGTTGTCCAGATCGTCGAGACCCTTGTGCTCGAGGTTCACCGTGATGTCGTCGTGCTCGAAACGGCGCACCAGGCGTTGGACGCTGGAAGGCAGCTCCTGCAGGCTGGCCAGCGTGCCGCGTAAAAACTCGCGGGAGCGCCGCGCCATGGAACGGGGACCGGTGCGTTCTCGAAAAAGTTGTTTGAGCACCGGCCCGGCGTGGTCGCGCAGGTCGAACTCAGGGTCCAAGGCGCGCCCGACCTCTTCAATCGCCAACACGGCTTTCGCCATCAGGGAGTAGTCGCGGGAGAGGGGGATTCCGTTGTCGCCGAAAATAAAGAGCAGTTTCAGCATCGCCCGGCCGATTTCTTGGCGGCCAATCGTGAAGTTGAGATCTTCGCGTAGGGCCAGGGTGACTTCTTTCTCCATCTCCCTGAAGTCGGTGCGGGCGCCCGGGGGGGCGAGATCACCGGCGATGCGCACGATGCTCTCGGCGTCGCCCTCCACCGCGGCAATCCAGAAATCGGCCAACGCGTAGCGCAGGCGCCGGGTCAGGTGACCGGCGAGGCCCCAATCCAGAAAGCACAGGCGCCCATCGGGTGTGACCAAGACATTTCCGCTGTGCGGGTCGGCATGAAAGAATCCGTCGATCAACACCTGGCGCACAATGGAAGACGCGCCCTCCGCCGCGAGTTCCCGGGCGCGTCCCGGGCCCACGGATTCCGGGCCAACCGGGGAGCCTTGGACGAACTCCATCACCAGAATGCGCGCCGTGGTGTAGTCGTTGAAAATCTGGGGGGCGAAAACGTGCTCAGGAGACGGATTCTTGGTGTTAAAATAGGACTGATTGCGGGCCTCGTGACGAAAATCGATTTCGCGTTCGACCCCTTCGTTTACGGCCTCGACTACCGACGGGAGGTCGTAGGGTTGGAGTGCCTTAACGCGATGGTGAAGCTGCTCCGCCAGCCATTCAGCAAGGTCCAGGTCGGCCTCGATTGATCGGGCGATACCGGGTCGCTGCACCTTTACGGCGACCGGCGTATCTGATTCGTGAAGACGGGCGTGATAGACTTGGGCCAACGAACCTGCCGCCATGGGTGTCTCGTCAAATTCGGCGAAGACCAGGGAGGGATCGCCCTCCAGCTCCTCCGTCATGAGGCTGCGGATATCTTCAAAAGGGACCGGCGGGACCGCATTCTGCAGTTTGCGCAGTTCGAGAATCAGCGGATGCGGAATCAGGTCGGGCCGCATGCTGAGCAACTGGCCGAACTTCACCCAGGCGGGGCCGAGTTCCTCGGCGGCGAGCCGGATGCGTTCCCACTTGGATTTCTTCTGTTGGGGCGGGCTTTGGAAGCGCCGCGCCAACGGACCGGGCAGGTCCAGCTGATTGATGAAGTCGGCAAAACCGTGCCGGGCGAAGACCGCAAAGATCTCCTTGGCGCGGACGGCGTTGCCCAGCAGGTCGAACGGCTTCACGGTTCGCCGTTGCGGGAGGGTGGCTCGGCTGCAGCGGCCTCAAGCACCCGAACCCGTTCTTCGAGCGCCGCGATCCGGGACTCGTGGTCGGTGGTCTTGCGATCGAGCACCGTGGCGATGCGTTCATTCAGATCGGAGGCGAGGTCGTCGAACTCCTTGCGGCCTTGATCAGCGATCTTCTCCGCCATGATTTTGGCGTCACCCGCGTTTACTTTTCCCTGGCGGACAAAGTCGTCGAGCGTGCCTTCAATCTTGTCCTTGGTGATGACTGCGGCGCCTACGCCGGCGAGGAGAGTTTTCTTCAGCAGGTCGATCATGATGCGTCACTCTACATGCGATGGGCGTCCGAGCCAGTGCAAATCACGCCTCGGCTAAAGGACGCGCGAGTTTTGCAAAGGTTTCCCGCAGGAGCTTGAGAAACTGGTTGGCTCCCGTGGTCTGATAGCGCTGGAGGTGCCTTACCACGGCGATTTCCCGGGTCGGAGTTTGGCCAGTCAGTTGCCGATAGACCAGTTGATGCCGGTCCTCGGGGCTCTGGGCGAGTTGGGGCAGGATGGCGATACCGAGGCCCAGTCCAACGAGTTCCTTGAGCATGGTCACCTGCGCACAGGTGTGGCCGATGCGGGGCTGGAAGTTGTTGGCGCCGCAGAATCGCTGGATCTGCTGGGTGAGGGTGCTGCTCTCGCCGAGCATGATGAAGGTCTGTTCTGCCAAATCCTTCATGGTAAATCGGCGTTTGCTGGCGAGGGGATGGCGTCGGCTGACGGCCAGGACCAGTGATTCGTTAAAAATGGACTCGGCGTCGAGTTGGGGTTCGTTGAACGGCTGAGCGACGATCGCCATGTCGAGGCGCCCGTTGAGGACGTCTTCTTCCAGATCCGAGCGAAATGCCTCGGAGGTGTTGATGGTGAGGTTCGGCAACTGCTCCTGACAGCGCTTGATCAACCCCGGTAGAATGTAGGGGGCGACCGTGGGGATGGCACCGACCGAAATTGAGCGGTTCAATTTGGGATTATCCCGGATCTCGCTGGAAACGTTGGCGACCTCGAAGAGGATTCGTCGGGCCCGTTGGATGAACATCTCACCCGCCTCGGTGGGGACGGCCCGTCTGCCCAGGCGGTGGAAGAGCTTATGCCCCAGCTCGGCTTCCAGTTTTCCTACCTGTTGACTTAAAGAAGGTTGAGCAACGCTTTGCGCATTGGCGGCCCGGGTGAAATTACCCGTTTCAGCGATCGCCAGCACATATCGCAATTGATTTAGTTCCATAGCTTAAAACTATGATTAACATAGATAAGATATATTTCAACAATTGGTGTTTCCGGGTTATAGTGCTGCCGTCCTCCAATCAAGGGGGGCAGAAGAAGAAAGAAACGAACATGAACAACCTAAACCTAATCTCAGCACTCCTCGGTGGCGGCATCGTCACTTTGGCATGGGTCGCCTCGGTCGCTTTGACCATCAACGGCCTTCTGGTCGGCCTGAGCGTCTACGCGATTGCGGCCGCCCTCTTTATTGCAGTCCAGGACTACAATATCGCCGGCAAGGGTCTGCGTTAAGCAGCTCTTTTTTGACTTTTCGTTAGTTTACCAAACGCGGCTCGGATCGAAAGATCCGGGCCGTTTTAATTTACCCATAAGGACAAGCCGGAACTCGTTCCAGGAAAGCGATTAATACTATAGTTTAACCAATATGGTTAAACTATCGACTTTCCTTCGGGGGCCATGGGGGGGCGGTTTTTTTAGAAAAATAGACAAATTTGGGTAACGGTGGCGCTTAGGGGGTATTAACATCGTTGCTGTCCTTCCTTGATGTCCGCCCCGCTCCCAACTGCTTCCGACTGGCGCCCCTGGTTTGAAACCTACGGGGCCCGCCTCCTTTTGGTGGCGCGGCAGTGGACCCGTTCCGGCAGCGATGCCGAAGATGTGGTGCAGGAGGCCTTCGTGCGCTTCTGGCGCCAGCAACGTCATCTGGGCGGCGATCCGCTGCCGTTGATGATCACTTCCGTGCGACGGGCCGCCCTGGATCTGCTCCGCTCCCGCGATCGTCGGGAGCAGCGCGAGCAGGCTCACGTGGATCTCAACGCTGAGTTGTGGTTTCAGCCCGCCATCGAGGAAAACGAGCGGGCGACCCAATTGGAGGAAGCGGTGACGAAGTTGCCTTCCGAACAGCGCGAAGTCGTGGTGCTGAAAATCTGGGGCGGTCTGACCTTCGCGCAGATCGCCGAACAGCTGGAGATGTCCGCGAACACGGCGGCCTCCCGTTACCGCTATGCGCTCACGGCGCTGCGCCAAACCCTTAACCCCGTGGAAAATCATGGATAACTCCCTGCAGGAACTTGAACGCGAACTGGAAGCCTTGTCCCCGCAGGCGCCCAGCGCCGCGCTGATGAATCGACTCGAGACCGAGCTCGCCGCCGACGCGACGGCGGCCACCCCGACGCGCCCTCCCGTAACCCGCCGTCGTTACCACACCGCCACCAGTTGGACCTCATGGAAGTGGGCTAATTGGAGCGTGGCCGCCGGACTGGTGGCCCTGCTTGCCGTGGCCACGCATTGGACGGATGACTCGCCGGCAGCAGGACCGCTGCCGGAGACCCCGGTCGCGGCAGCCTCGACTGATGCGCTGCGTCCCGTGCGGGCGGCGCGCACCTTGGTGGAGAGCCGCCCCGAGGCGATTCTGGAACTGCCTGACGGATCCCCGGTGGAGCGCGTGCGTGATTACTTTGTGGATACGATCGAATGGCAGGATGCCGCCGGCGAAGCCCAGTTGCGCTGGGAAGTGCCTCGCGAGGCGGTGCGATTCGTCGCTCTCACTTCCTATTAGTTCTTCCGTCTTTAACCCCATTTAAACCTGAAATTATTATGAATAAAAAATCACTCCTCCTTTCCTTGTTTGCGCTAGCCCCGGTCCTGCCGGTGGCGGCGGGCGAGCCCGCTGCTGTGGAAACCAAGACGGAAGTCATCATCCATTCCTCCGATCACGCGGCGCCCGTTCATGAATGGGTTCACTCCGACAGCAAGACGATGACCTTCAAGCTGGAGGGTGATGCCGAAGGCGAATCCCGCACGTTTCTCGGGGTGGAAACCACCCGGGTCGGCGCCACGCTCGGCAAGCAACTCGGGTTGGATCGAGGTGTAGGTCTCGTGGTGGCCCGAGTGCTGCCGGATTCCGGGGCTACCGAGGTGCTCGAGAAACACGACCTACTGGTGAAGTTTGAGGATCAACTCTTGGTCAGTTCCGACCAACTCGGGGTGTTGGTGCAGTCCAAGGATCCCGGCACCGAGGTTGAACTCACGGTGATGCGCGGCGGCCAGCAACAAATCGTCACCGCTATCCTCGGTGAAAAAAAATCTAGATCGGTGGTCATCAAGCACGGCAACATGACCTTGCCGTCTTCATCGAAAATCTCCCGCGAGGAAATCGAAGGGCTCTTTGGCGAAATGAAGGGGGAAGGCAAAGGGCTGTTTATCAAACGGCATGGCGGCGATGGGGCATCCATCAAGGTCATGAACATCAACCGTGGCACCGTCGTATTTACCGACGATGACGGCACGGTGAAGTTGATTTCCGACGACGATTCCAAGCGGCTCATCGTTCTCGACGAAGATGACAACGAACTCTTCGACGGGCCGGTGGACACGGACGAGCAGCGCGATGCGTTATCCGAGGCGCTCCAGACACGCCTCGATAAGGTTGAGAGCATTCGCGCCATGGAGATGTCCGATGGGGACTTCGAGGTCGAGGAGGACGTGCAGGTGCTCGTGCCGCATGCCTCCCACGACGTAGAGATCATCGAGCTGGCGCCGCGCCCCTGAATTTACGCCGGTTGAAGCGTGAACCAAAGAAAACGCGGCTCCGAACCGGAGCCGCGTTTTCCTTATCATAATACCGGGAGCGACGAAGGATCGCGTCAGGCCTCAGCCGGGGGCGGAGGGGGCGGAGCGACCTCGACGGGAGCGCGCTTGAGGAACGCGGCGACAATCAGACTGAAGATGAAACCGAATACGAAGCCGGCGATCAGGTTGGACACTCCCATCATGGCGGGGCTGGTCATGAAATTCATCACACCCTCGGCCTGCTCAATCGCGTTGGCGGGCAACCCCTTTTCTTCCATCTTAGCGATTTCGCTTTCGATGATGATCTCCTGCATGCCGGGATTGATGGCAGTAGCGTAGACCACCGTGAGAATCGCACCGGTGATGGCCGACCACAGGGCGGTAAGGGTGCCGGTGCCGAGAGCGCGGCCGTAGCCGAAACCCTCTTCGGGCGAAAACTCCTCCCGACGGGCCTTCATGACCATGACCAGACCGGCGATGGTGATGACGATGCCGGCGATCGAACCGATCATCTGGCCGGTGCCGAGTTTCTCGGGATCAGAGTGAAAGCCCGCGAAGAAAAGAATGAGGCCCAACACGAAGGAAGCGACCGCGATGCCAATGCCGTAGATGAAGGTGGTTTTCATGGGGTCAGACGTTGGATGGTCCCCCTACTCCTGCCAATACTGCAAAGGATCGGCGGTTTCCGCACCGGGATGAACGGCAGAAGCGATTTACGAATTCAGAGTTACGAATTGAAGAAACACTCCGGCACAGGTTGGGGAAATCGTCATTCGTAAATCTTAATTCTAAAATCAATAGGACCGTCGGTCGGATTTTTCGGAGTAGTTGATGTAAGCCTGATAGATGACGCGATAGGCGCGGGGAGTCGGAAAATCTCCGGTGAAGAACCAATCACCGGAATGATTGGGCACGGCCGCATGCAGGTTCTCAACGGTTTGGTAGATGACTTCCACTTCACCGGCCCAGTCCACGTTCTGCGGATACACAATCCGGCTGATCTGCGCCGAGATTTCTTCGGGGGTGAAACGATCGTAGACTTTCTTGACGTGATTGACCGCCTCGCCGGTTTTGACCGCTTCGACGCAGGCCCGATAGACATCGGTCAACACTTCGGTCTGGCCGGTTTTCTTGAGCAGTTCGATGGCCGCCTCGAAGGCGATAAATTTACCGATCTCCGACATGTCGATGCCGTAGCAATCCGGGTAGCGGATCTGCGGAGCTGTTGAAACGATCACGATCTTGCGCGGATTCAGTCGGGTAAGGATCCGGAGGATGGATTTACGCAGCGTGGTGCCGCGGACGATCGAATCATCAACACACACCAGATTGTCCCGCCCGGCCTCAACGGAGCCATAGGTGATATCGTAAACGTGGCTGGCGAGCTGATTGCGCAGGTTTTCCTGACCGATGAAGGTGCGCAGCTTGATGTCCTTGCTGACCACCTTTTCCGCCCGCGGCCAGTTGCGCAGAATAAGGTCATCGAGCTTGTCCTCGGTAAGCTCACCCGCGGAAGAGGCGCGCAGGATCTCGTCCTTCACCTCGGTGCGACGGCGTTCGCGCAAGGCGGAGACCATGCCGTAGTAAGCCACCTCCGCGGTATTGGGAATGAAGCTGAAAACGGAATGGCCCCAATCATGATCGACCGCCTCGATCACCTGATCGGCGAGTTTGGCCCCCAGGGCCTTTCGTTCGCGGTAGATATCGATGTCATTACCTCGCGAAAAATAAATCCGCTCGAAGGTGCAGGACTGACGCGGCATCTCCGGTTGGAACGCCGAGCTGGTGAGCGTGCCGTCGTTTTTAACCACCATCACGTGTCCGCGCGGCACTTCTTCCACATCCGCAAGATCCAAATCGAACACCGTCATCAACGGAGCGCGCTCCGAAGCGAAGGCGATGACTTCGTCGTTTTCAAAGTAGAAACACGGCCGGATACCCGACGGATCGCGGGCGACAAACGCATCACCATTGCCGATCGCTCCCGCCAGCACGTAACCCCCGTCCCACTGCTCTCCGGCCTGTTTGAATACCCGGGTGAGGTCTAGTTCGCGGCTGATCTGCTCGGAGATTTCCTTGCCCGGCAGTTTCTCCACGTCCCGCAGGTGTCGGTAAATGTTGGTATGCTCCTCATCGAGGTAGAATCCGATTTTCTCCAACAACGCCTGCGTATCGGTGGCGAAGATGGGGTGCTGGCCCATGGAGATGAGGTTCTCGTTGAGCTCTGACGTGTTCGTCAGATTGAAGTTGCCACAAAGTGCCAGATTGCGGGTCGGCCATGGGCTGCGCCGGAAGAACGGGTGGCATGAGCTGATGTTGTAGCCGCCACTGGTGCCGTAGCGCAGGTGGCCCAGCAGAACCTCTCCGCCAAAATCGAACTGCTGCTTCACCGTGTGGGCGAACTCCGGGTGAATGGTGCCCCGGTCGACCTGCTTGTGGTAATCGCCGAGCAGGTTTTTGAAGATTTTATCCAGCGGATTGGCCTTCACGCAGCGCTCGCGGAACATGAACGGCTCCCCGGCGGGCATGCCCATTTTCACACAAGCGACCCCCGCACCGTCCTGGCCGCGGTTGTGCTGCTTCTCCATCAACAGGTAGAGCTTGGTGAAGCCCCACAGCGGATTGCCGTATTTTTCCTGGTAATATTGGAGGGGCTGCTTGAGCCGCACCATCGCGATGCCGCACTCATGGGTGATCTTATCACTCATTGCCGGTCCCGCAAAAATGAGCGCGGTTGAGAGCCGCGGTTGCTATCGGGCCGGTCGGTGCCGGACGAGGCGTAGGCTGGAGGAGTCACAGGCTTAAAGCACCGTAATCACGGAAGGATGCCCCGAGCGGTCAACGGATTTCTCCGCTCTCCCTGCTGAAAAAAGTGCCGGCGGGCTCCGCCCCGCTTGACCACCCCTGTTTCGTTTGGGACCGTCACGGCTTCCAGACCATGTTGATCCTGCGCGGCTCCCCAGCTCTTTCATCCTTCCGCCTCCAAAAACGGCTCGCCACCCTGACCGGTGCCGGCCTGCCCATCCGCCGCCTTAGTGCCGATTATGTGCATGTGGTCGAAACCGAGGGCGACCTGTCGCGCGACCAGGAACAGATCCTCGCCAAACTCCTCACCTACGGCCCCAGTCGGGCGGCCACCCCCCTGAACGGTCTGACCCAGGTTGTAGCTCCCCGGCCCGGCACGATTTCCCCCTGGTCCTCCAAAGCGACCGACATCGCCCACATCTGCGGTCTCGATAGCATCGTGCGGGTCGAGCGGGTCATCGCCTATACCTTCGAACTGGATAACGCGGCTCTGCCCAAACCCCTTTCCGCGCTTTCCGCCGATCAAATCACCGCGCTCCGATCCGAGATTCACGACCGGATGACCGAGGCCGTGTTTGATCGACTGGAGGACTGTGCCGGCCTGTTTCAGCACAACGAGCCCAAGCCCATGGTCAGCGTGCCGGTGCTCGCCGAGGGGCGCGCCGCGTTGGCAACCGCCAACCGTGACCTCGGACTGGCCCTCGCCGACGACGAGATCGACTACCTGGTTGAGGCCTTCATCAAACTCGACCGCGACCCGAATGACATCGAGTTGATGATGTTCGCCCAGGCCAACTCCGAGCACTGCCGTCACAAGATCTTCAACGCTTCCTGGGATATCGATGGGGAGGCGCAGGAGAAATCGCTCTTCGCGATGATCCGCAATACCCACCAGTTGCACTCTGAGGGCATCCTCTCGGCCTACAGCGACAATGCGGCGGTGTTGGCCGGAACCCGCGGTGGCCGCTTCTACGTGGACCCGCGCACGGGAGACTACGCGGCGCACCAGGAGGACATTCATATCCTCTGCAAGGTGGAGACCCACAATCACCCCACCGCCATTTCGCCCTTTCCCGGTGCCGCCACCGGCTCCGGTGGTGAGATCCGCGATGAAGGTGCCACCGGGCGCGGATCGAAGCCCAAGGCCGGCCTGACCGGCTTCACCGTTTCCAATCTCCGCATTCCGGGCGCCGAGCAGCCGTGGGAGCAGGACCACGGCAAACCCAATCGCATTGTCTCCGCTCTCGACATCATGATCGAGGGCCCCCTCGGCGGCGCCGCCTTCAACAACGAGTTCGGCCGCCCGGCGATCAACGGCTATTTCCGCACGTTTGAGCAGGAAGTGCCGGCGGCGGTCGGGCATAAAGCCCGACCCACATCTGACTCCCCGCGTGGGTCGGACTTCACGCCCGACAACCCTCCGCCCACCGAAATCCGCGGTTATCACAAACCCCTCATGCTCGCCGGTGGGCTCGGCAACATCAAAGCCGACCACGTCCAGAAGGGCGACATCAACCCCGGCGACCAACTCATCGTGCTCGGCGGCCCCTGTATGCTCATCGGACTCGGTGGTGGCGCCGCGTCTTCCATGGCCAGCGGATCCGGTAGCGAGGATCTCGATTTCGCGTCCGTCCAACGCGACAACCCCGAAATGGAGCGACGCTGCCAGGAGGTCATCGACCGCTGCTGGGCGCTCGACGACGAGAACCCCATTTCCTTCATCCATGATGTCGGCGCCGGCGGCGTCTCCAACGCCCTGCCCGAACTCATCAACGATGGTGGCCGCGGCGGCAAATTCGATCTGCGCAAGCTACCCAACGACGAACCCGGCATGTCGCCGCTCGAAATCTGGTGCAACGAGTCCCAGGAGCGCTATGTCATGGCTGTGCCGGCGGACCGCATGGCAACGTTTGAACAAATCTGCGCCCGGGAGCGCTGCCCCTTCGCCATCGTGGGCGAAGCCACGGAAAACAAAGATCTGGTCCTCACCGATCCGCATTTTGGCAACACCCCCATCGATCTGCCTTTGGATGTCCTGCTCGGCAAGCCACCGAAAATGCACCGCCGGGAAACCTCACGGAAACGTCCGCAAGAGCCCTTACAGCTGGGCGACCTCACCCTCGCTGAAGCCGTGCAGCGGGTCCTCTCTCACCCCACCGTCGCCGACAAAACGTTCCTCATCTCGATCGGCGACCGCACGGTCACCGGCCTGATCGTCCGCGATCAGATGGTCGGCCCTTGGCAGGTTCCGGTGGCCGACTGCGCGGTCACCGCCGCCAGCTTCGATGTCAATACCGGCGAAGCCATGGCCATGGGCGAACGCACTCCGGTCGCGGTCAACGATGCCGCCGCCTCCGCCCGACTCGCCGTGGCTGAATCGCTCACCAACCTCGCCGCCGCCCAGATCGGCGACCTCGGCAAAGTGAATCTCTCCGCCAATTGGATGGCGGCTCCGGCCGTCCCCGGCGATGCGGCTGATCTGTACGCGGCAGTGCAGGCCGTCGGCATGGACCTGTGCCCCGGACTCGGCATCACCATTCCCGTGGGCAAGGACTCCATGTCGATGTCCACCGTGTGGCAGGACGGCGAAAAGACCAAACGTGTCACCGCGCCCACCTCGCTCGTCGTATCCGCCTTCGCCCCGGTTGCCGACATCCGGAAGTCCCTGACTCCCCAGCTTGCCCCAGAATCCGACACCATCCTGTTGCTCATCGATCTCGGCCGCGGCCAAAACCGCCTCGGTGGCTCCATCCTCGGTCAGGTAATCAACCAGATGGGCGAAGCGACTCCCGACGCAAAGTGTCCGGTTGACCTGAAAGCATTCTGGTCGGTCATCCAGCAGCTTGGGGCTGATGGGACAATCCTCGCCTATCACGATCGCTCCGACGGAGGACTCCTCGCCACCGCCGTAGAAATGGCTTTCGCCGGTCACATTGGAATCTCCCTTTCGCTCCCAGCCGGTTCCGACATCTTCGCCACCCTTTTCGCCGAGGAGATCGGCGCGGTGATCCAAGTGCGGAATGCCGATCTGGAGCGGGTTGAGTCACAGCTGGCCAGCTACGGACTCGATACCTGCTCCTGCCGTATCGGCACCCTGAACGCCAACCACACCTTTGAAATTCGCCAGGGCGAAGACTCGGTATTCAACGAACCACTACCCAGCCTGCGCGCCCACTGGTCGCAAGTCACCCACCAGATCGCCCGTCTGCGCGATAATCCGGACTGCGCCGACCAGGAGCAGCTGCTGCGGGTCGATCCTAACGACAAAGGCATCACCCCGAAGGTCACCTTTAATCTGTCTCGGGATACTGCCGACTCGATGATTGATACTTCACGGAGCAGACCGCCGGTGGCGGTGCTCCGCGAGCCGGGCGTAAATGGTCAGGTCGAGATGGCCGCGGCATTCGATCGAGCGGGTTTCCGCGCTGTCGACGTGCACATGTCCGACATCATCGCGGGCCGGGTCGACCTGGCCGATTTCCGCGGCCTCGCCGCGTGCGGTGGCTTCAGCTACGGCGACGTGCTGGGTGCCGGTGAAGGCTGGGCCAAGAGCATTCTCTTCAACCCGGAGGCCCGGGCGCAATTCGAGGCCTTCTTCACCCGCGAAGACACCTTCGCGCTGGGCGTCTGCAACGGCTGCCAAATGCTGAGCAACCTAAAGTCGATCATCCCGGGCGCGGAAGAGTGGCCGCACTTTGTCCAAAACCAAAGCGACCGCTACGAAGGACGCTATGTGCAGCTGAAAATCGAGGAGAGCCCCAGTGTTCTTTTCAAGGGCATGACCGGCAGCGTGCTGCCCATCGCGGTCGCCCACGGCGAAGGTTACGCGGAGTTTGCCGATCGGACGGCCGCGGAAGCGTTCAGCACCAGCGGCCAAGTCGCCGCGCGTTACGTGGATGGAAATCACCGGGTCACCGAGCACTACCCACTCAATCCGAACGGTTCTCCCCTCGGCATGACCGCCCTCACCACCACCACCGGACGCGTCACCATCATGATGCCCCACCCGGAGCGCGTCTTCCGCAGCGCTTGCATGAGTTGGTCCCCCCAGGACTGGGGCGAATCAAGTCCCTGGATGAAGCTCTTCCGCAACGCCCGGGAGTGGGTCGGCTAGAAGCTGTACCCGTCATCGCTCTCGGACGGCATTTGACATGACCCTCCACCCCTCATCCCTTCCACAGCTACAGCGCGCACTGAGTGTCGTGCTGCGATGGACGGTGGCACTGTGCTTTGTCGGTCACGGGGCTTGGGGTGTAATGAGAAAGGAAGGTTGGTTACCCCTGCTGCAATCCCAGGGCATCCCTGACAACATCGCCTGGAAGCTTATGCCCGTGATCGGGATAATGGACATCGTGCTGGGAATCACGGTGCTCATGAAACCTCGCCGCGCCGTCCTAATCTTCATGATCGTATGGGCGCTCTGGACCGCCATCCTGCGCCCCATCTCCGGCACACCGGGGACATGGGAATTCTGGGAGCGAGCCGGCAACTACTTCCCTCCCCTCATGCTGTTGGTGTTGGGTGGAGTCTTCACCATGCGGGCGCGGGATTGGTTTGGCGCCTACGCTGAGCCGGCACTCAATGAGGACCGATTGGGCATTATTCACTTTCTCGGTCGAATTACCATCGGGCTCTTTCTGATCGGTCACGGCGGATTCGGGGCATTCGTCGAAAAACCTATGTTGATGGCCCACTTCGCCTCCGTCGGCCTTCCGGGACAGGTGGAGTTTCTGCGTGCCATCGGTTGGTTCGAGATCTGCCTGGGCTGCCTGGTGTTGGTGGCGCCGCTGCGACCGCTGATGTGGCTGGTGCTCGGGTGGAAACTCGCTACCGAGTTTCTTTACGTCACGGAAGGCGGATGGCTGAACCTATTTGAGTTCGTCGAACGCGCTGGAGACTATGGCGTGCCCATCGCCATGATTCTTATCCTGAACTTTCGGGCGCACCACCCCTCCCCCGCCCCATCATGAACCAATTTCTCAGCGCTATCGCACTCGTCGTTCCCGACTATGATGAGGCTATTCGATCTTACATCGAAGCTCTGGGGTTTTTGTTGGTGGAGGATACCGAGCTGGGGGACGGCAAACGCTGGGTGCTGGTTGCTCCGCCCGGTTCATCCGAAACACGCCTGCTGCTGGCCAAAGCCGACTCTCCCTCACAACTCGCCGCGATCGGGAACCAAACCGGCGGCCGGGTCTTCCTCTTTCTCAACACCGACGACTTCGATCGTGACTATGCCGCGTTTACCGATCGAGGCGTGACCTTTCGGGAATCCCCCCGCCAGGAATCCTACGGTAAAGTCGCCGTATTCGAAGATCCGTTTGGCAATGCTTGGGACTTGATCGAACCCCAACCGGTCTCATGAACTCCGCCCGATTCGTCCGTCTTGTCGCATGCGGTGCCCTGCTCGCCAGCGCGGCGCCCGGCGCTGAACCCAATCCACGAGTTGATGGCTATCGGGGCATCTGGTTCACGCTCGGACAATACTATGGTCCCGGCGAAAACGGCGAGGCCTACTCCGAGCGACGGGTCAATATTCCCACCTTCCCCTACGGCGATAAATACTCTGGGGGATTGGGCACCTACACCGCCAAACATACGCCTCTCGCCATCTATGCGCCCGAGGTCGACAAAACCTTTTTCGTGTATGGCGGCACGCCCGCGGCGGATGAACGTCAGCTCTACTGCATGATCGGTTACTTCGATCACCGCACCCACCTGGTCCCGCGCCCCGTTGTGGTGCAC
This sequence comes from uncultured Opitutaceae bacterium, assembly GCA_937128785.1. Taxonomy (GTDB): domain Bacteria; phylum Verrucomicrobiota; class Verrucomicrobiia; order Opitutales; family Opitutaceae; genus Actomonas. The sequence continues at coordinate 16,843 of CAKZMS010000695.1, forward strand.
GACAAGACTCCGGTGGACGATCCACACGACAACCCCAGTTTGAGTATCGATCAAGCGGGGTATCTCTGGGTGTTCATCAGTGGGCGGGCCGCACATCGGCCGGGGTTTATCTATCGCAGCAGCAAACCCTACGCGATCGACGCATTCGACCTGGTTCAGAGCGGCGAGTTTACGTATCCGCAACCACACTACGAATCCGACCGAGGCTTCCTGCATCTCTTCACCCAATACACCGGCGTGCGGGACTTGTATCTCAGTCGCAGTGCGGATGGTTTTCATTGGAGCCCGGACCAGTTGCTCGCCGGCATGCGCGAACCGGGCGATTCGCGCGGCGGCCACTACCAAACCAGCGCGACCCAGGACGGGGTGACCGGCACGTTCTTCAATCGTCATCCCAACGGCGACGTCGACCGACGCACCGATCTCTACTACGTCGAGACTGCTGATTTTGGCCACAAGTGGCGCACGGTCGAAGGGCAGCCCGTGGAGCTCCCGCTACGCGAACCGGCACACGTCTCGCGCGTCCGAGCTTGGTCCGAGAAAAATCAAAACGTCTACCTGAAGGACATGGGCTTCGACGAAATGGGGCGGCCCGTCGCGCTCTATGTGGTGAGCCCCGGGCACCAACCCGGTCCGCCCAACGACCCACGGTTTTTTTATGTATCCACG
>CAKZMS010000696.1 GCA_937128785.1 uncultured Opitutaceae bacterium
TTCGAAGCCGCATTGATCAGCGTGAGCAGAACGAAAGCCCGTCGCTTTCCTTTGAAGAATTGCGTGATATGTTTGGTGAAGAGAACGGCTACGACTTGAGCGGCACCGCCAACCGCCAAATAGGTGCCAGCCCAAAGTTCATTGCCCGACACGTAGATGAAATAATGGACCGTCGTGCTCGTCCGAATAGAGATCCATACAATGGTCAAAATGCTGATGAGAACCAATGCCCGCCACGGACCGTTCTTCGCGGCGATGAGCAGATCCTTGCCAACATTCGATTTCTGGTTCTTGGGCGGCTCGACGCGCTCCTTGGTGGTAAGAAAGGTGACAAGGAAGAGCCCGGCAGACACGATGCCGAAGACCAACATGGTCAGCGAATAGCCCAACTGTTCGTTCTCTCCGCCGAACAGGAGCACCAGCCGTTGATAGGCCAGGCTGACGACGGTGGTGCCAATGAAAGCACCAAAGAATCGGAAGGAATTGAGCAGGGTGCGTTGATCAGAACGCGGCGTCATCACGCCCATCAGGGCGGAGTAGGGCACATTGATGGCGGTGTAAGCCATCATCAGGAAAGTGTAGGTGATGTAAGCGTAGACGGTTTTTCCGACCGGTCCCAAATCAAAGGTGGTAAAGGTCAGGACACCAAAGCCCAGCCAGAACGGCAGCACCCAGAGTAACCACGGACGAAACTTACCGAACCGGCTCTTGGTGCGGTCAGCGATCAGGCCCATGATGGGATCGTTGATCCAGTCCCAGGTTCGGGTGATGAAGATCATGGTCGCGAACGCGCCTGCCGACAGCCCAAATACCTCCGTGTAGAATGACGGCAGGAAGTACATAAACACCCCGAAATACAGACAGGAGGCTAAGTCGCCGGAGGCGTAGCCGAGCTTCTCACTCCATCTAAGAGGAGGAGCAATGGGGGCGGAGGAAGGCGCAGCGGCCGCGCTTTGGGGATCGTCGGATTGCATATAGGTTGGGTAGGGGAAAAAGAGACCTTCACGGGAGCGCCGAAAGCGCTGGCGAATCAAAGAAGACCACTTGGGGGCCGAAAGGTTGCGGCGACACCAAGTAAGACGAAAGGTTTTTAGGTCACATAGTTGAACGCTGCGTCCACCGCGGAGCCGAGTCCACCGAAGTCTAGGCTATCGTTAATCTACCTCAGGCCTTCGAGCACAACCACCCGATAAATCCCGCAGACGGGACTCAGTGGTTAAAAACCCGAGATTCGAGTGACGCGCTTTCGCGCGCCGAAGATCAATCAGCGACGACCGGCGTCTTCGCCATGGTCGCGACCACGGCATCGAGCATCGTCTGGATGCTTTCGTCCGTCTCGTCGCCCATGTTGGAAATCCGGAAGGTCTTGCCCTTGATCTTTCCGTAGCCGCCATCGATGACCAAATTGTGTTCGGCCTTGAGCGATTTGTTGAGGGCACCGATATCGAGATTGCGGGTGTTGGCAAAACAGCTGAGCGAGAGGGAGCCGAACTGCTCGTCGGGGAACAGCTCGAAACCCTGTGCCTTGATAGTGGTTCGCACCTTGGCATTGAGTCGGGCATGGCGCGCAAATCTGGCTTCCTTACCCTCAGTGAAAATATCCTCCAGCTTCGATCGCAGCGCGTAGATCAACGGGATGTTGGGGGTGCTCGGCGTCATGCCCTTTTCGTGATTCTTGAGGAACTCGAGCAGGTCAAAATAGTAGCCGCGGTTCGATTGAGTCTCGGCTCGTTTCAGCGCCCGATCTGAAACGGAGCAGAGCGAGAGTCCCGGGGGCATGGCCAGCGCCTTCTGCGAGCCCGTGATCATGATATCGATGCCGAGGGCATCCTTCGGAATATCGACAGCGCTAAACGAGCTGACGGTATCGACCAGCGAGATCACATCGGGAAATTCACGAATCACTGCCATCAGCGCCGGCAGGTCGCTCATGCAGCCACAGGAGGTCTCGTTGTGGATCAGGGTGATGGCGTCGTAGTTGCCCGTGGCGAGTTCGGTGCGGACCGCCTCCGGATCCACGGGTTGACCCCATTCGAATTTCAGGGCGGTGGCGGGGATGCCATTCCGGTTCGCGACGTCGTTCCATTTATCGGAAAAGGCGCCGTTCATGCAGTTGAGCACGCGCTTCCGGCTCACGTTACGCAGGGCGCCTTCCATGATGCCCCAGGCACTGCTGGTGGAGAGGAAAACGGGATCCGTGGTGCCGAACAGGTCCTGCAGGCGCGGTTGGACCTCTTGATAGAGTGCCACAAAATCAGGGCTGCGGTGCCCGATGGGCGCGGAGGTCATGGCCTCCATGGTCTTGGCAGAGACGGCGATGGGGCCGGGAATGAACAGTTTGTAGCTCATGAAATTGAGAAAAATGGCGGGATCAGGCCGCCGGGCGTTTAATGATGCGGTGATTGGCTTCACCGAGTAGCAGCACCTTGGGTTGCCAGTCGAGGGCCTCAGCTTCGTCGAACCGGGCAAAGACCATGATGGTCAGCAGGTCGCCCTTGGCGCCGAGATGGGCCGTGGCCCCGT
>CAKZMS010000697.1 GCA_937128785.1 uncultured Opitutaceae bacterium
CATTCCATTGCCCGTTTACGGAGGGATCATCCAGGTCCCAGTCGGCGCCGTTTACTTTGAAATTATCCGCTGATCCCGCACTGGCAGCCGTCACGGCCGTGCGCATGACCCCCAAATCGAAATCTACAGTATTCACCCATTGGCGTTCCCGCCAATCATACATCCGGCGTTGATTTTCAATCAGACCGGGTGGTGCGACTACGACCTCGTCAGGATTGGCCGCCAACCACGATGAGCGATTGGTTGCGGCTTTGAACGCGCTGGCGGAGGCGGGGTCGTGGAACGAGAAGACGTCCCCATCCGGCTCCACCACAAAATACAACCCTGCCTTGTTCGCGAACTTCTGCTCTTCAATGGCGGTCGATCCGGACGAGTCCGGGGGCTCGATCAAATCATGAGCCTCTGGCCCCGTGAGCACACCGGGAGGGGTTTGTCGGGAGATACCGTGGGAACGGTCCTGCACATATCCGTTCCAAACCTGAGAAGCCACATCACGGAAATTTGCACCGGTGACCCGGCTGTCGATCGTGGAGTCGATGTAGCTGCCTACTGCGGTGCCATTGATCGTGGGGTTGTTGACCGTCACGAGATCATTGACCCCGTCACCATCATCATCGACCCCGGTGGTGAATTTGATATCCTTGCCGCTGGGACGGGAGCCCGGGCTGTTTTTCGTGCCGATGATGAAGTCCGCCGCGGTGGTCATAGTGTCGGTAAAGACGAGTCCGCCCCCTTCCGTGAGATAGGATGATTCGTTAGCATGGACCGGGCCCACCACCGTCATTTTGGGCCCCGGGTGAAACTCCATGTCGAGGTTGTAGAAGATGGCGTAATTGAACAAGGCGGCGTCCCGAATCTCGATGGATTGGGTAGCGTAGCTGACGGCCTCTCCGACATCATCCTCGGCTTCCGCCTTGGCGATGAACCGGACCGATTGAGACCCTACGGTTTGACCGCGTAAGGGGTCGAAATCGTTGCCGGCATTATTGGGGTCGACGAACCGGCGCACCGGTTCAGAGACCTGGCTCGCCCAGAGTTCCACATCCGCCGCGTCGACCGCATTCCATTCACCGGTGCCTTTTTTAAGAAGCGTGGCCAGGCGGGTTGAGTGCGCCGTGATCGGCGCAGTGGCAAACTCCTTCGAGGAGAAATTCAGATTGTTCGTCAGACGCGCCCGGGTTTCCGAGGCAGCGTATTCAAGGGCGGCCTCGGCCGCGTTCTTAGCCTGGAAACGCAGGACATTGCCGTGGTTCAGTCGCCGCTCGGTCAACGTGTAGGACAGCAGGCTCCCCGCAATGAGGGCAAGCACGGTGGTGAAGATCAGCACGATGAGAATGACGGACCCGCGGTCGGTGCGGCGAAGGGATGAGAGGTGGCGATGCATGAGCGGAGGAGGTTGTTGGTTAGCCACGAGGGGTGATCGTAAAGTTGTAGGTGTTGGTTACGCGCTTGGCCTGGTTACCGTGCAGGATCTTGGTGCGGATCAGGACGCTTCGATTCTGGAAGTTTTCGAAGAACAGACTTCCGCTGGTGAGCCCTTCCATATCGTTAACCACAATATCGAATGATTGGTGCATGGCCCACGATTTTGAATTGGTGGGCAGGAGGCTCTCCACCGTGGTCGTCCCGCCGAGTGTGGCCGGAAAGGTTTGCCCCCAGGGAGTTGTCCAAGAAGTCGAGGAAGCACTGGGCCGGGAGTCGTTGGAGTCGAAAACGTAGAGAGCGGTTTCTCCGCTGATTTCGCGATTGGGGGCGACCCAGTAGCCCACGATCCGCTCAATGGTCACCGTCATGAGGGCCGGATTATTGGTGGGATCGGAATCGTAGAGCCGAGCGTCGAAGTAAGGATCGTCGTAATAGACGAATACGACGAAGGAGCCCTCTTGCCCGGCCTGCATGCGATCGGCCAGATTGATCGTGCCGTTGCCGTTGAAGTCGCGCCGAGCCGTGCTGCCGGAGAGGGATTGGCTGTAGAAGCTCTCGTAGAGCACGAAGTAGTTCGAGGCGCGGGCCGTCTCCACCATCTCATTGGTGAGGTCCCGAATATCGCTGTTGATGAGCAGTTTTTGCTCACCGGAATAGAGATACTTGACGTTGGAGACGAAGAAGGGCACCACTCCCGCCAG
>CAKZMS010000698.1 GCA_937128785.1 uncultured Opitutaceae bacterium
CAATGCGCTGAGCCGCGGCAACGCCGAGATCGAATGGCTGCTCGCATCACGGCAAATTCGGTTCACTTCCCTGCCTGCCCTCTTGAGTGAAACGGTGCTCAGCAACCGCCGGAATCTGGTCATTGCGGGCACCCACGGCAAAACGACTACGACGGCCCTGACCGCTTACCTGCTCCGCGAAAATCAGTCTGATCCGGGCTTCCTCATCGGCGGGGTGCCGCTGGATCCACCCGTGGGGCAACATCTCGGCGCCGCCGATGCTCCGTTCGTGATGGAAGGCGACGAATACGACAGCGCCTTTTTCGACAAGCGCTCCAAATTCATCCACTACCAACCGCACATCGCCGCGATCAATAATCTGGAGTTTGACCACGCCGATATCTTCCGCGACCTCGCCGATGTCCAGCGGAGCTTTCGCCACTTCACGCGCCTCATCCCCGCCAACGGTTGGCTGCTGCTGAATGGCGACGACCCCAACCTTAACGAATACCGGGCGATCGATTGGACTCAGGTCGCCACGGTCGGAACAGGAGAGGATCACGATCTGCGCATTCACGACTTTGCAGAATCCCCGCAAGGCGCTTCGTTCCGCTTGGCGTGGCGTAAGCAACCATGGGGCGACATCAGCTGGGAGATGCCCGGTCTGTTCAACGCCCGGAATGCCGCCACCGCGGCGCTGACCGCTGCGCTCGCGCTCCACCCTGATGACCCCACGCAACTCAACTTGGAGGCACTGGCTCGATTCCGCGGTGTTAAACGCCGCCAAGAAACAAAACTAAATCTGGCTGATCTTATTGTTATTGAGGATTTTGGACATCATCCTACCGCTCTTGCCGCCACGCTGGATTCGCTCCGCGCCCGTTACCCGGATCGCACCCTGACGGCGGTGTTTGAACCACGTAGCAATTCGGCACGCACCCGGGTTCATCAGGCCGGATTCATTGATGCTTTAGCCAAAGCCGACGAAGTTTTCATCGGGGCGGTCAATCGAGCGTCGCAACTGGCAGCGGACCAACGCTTCAACAGCGCGGCCGTAATCACCGCGCTCACCGACCAAAATCGTCACGCCTGCACCGCCGACTCGAATGCTGATCTCCTGGAGGCCTTAACCACACGGGTCGATTCACCCGCTCATCCGCGCGTCGTGATATTCTTCACCAACGGATCCTTCGACGGGATCATCCCCCAATTCGTCGACCGATTCCGCGCCTGATCGGAAGGAACCCGAGCCGCCGGCGAGGCATCATGGTTCCTGGTCGGTCGAACCGTCAACCGGGTCCGGAAACCAAAAAACCGTCCGACGGGCGAACGGTTTTCTAAGAGAGTGGTGGCGAGACCAGGTTCCGAGCGCAGCGACAACCTGAGCCCACCGGGCGAAGCATCATGGTTCCTGGTCGGTCGATCTATTAGCAGGGTCCGAAACCCAAAAAACCGCCCAAAAAAGTGGACGGTTTTCTTAAAGAGTGGTGGCGAGACCAGGAATCGAACCAGGGACACGCGCATTTTCAGTGCGCTGCTCTACCAACTGAGCTATCTCGCCTTGAGAGGACGGGCAGCCGAATCCCTCGCCACCGTTCCGTCAACAGGTTTTTACACCGTTTCCTCAGCCACGCCGAGAAATTATAACCCGCCCAAGCCATTGCAGAAGCCATAGATGGCGACAACGTTGGCTCCTGCTCTGTCCCCGCCTGTGTCATCATGGATGGTTTAACCCTGCTTCAAGATCTTGCCGTTGTCCTTATCGCCGCCGGTATTGCGGGGATCATTTGCCGGCGCATCGGGCTTTCGGTCATCGTGGGCTATCTCGTGGCGGGGTTGGTGATCGGTCCGTTCAACCTGCCCTTTTCCGAGCGGGTGCAGACGCTTTCCTACCTCGGGCTGGTCTTCCTCATGTTCGCGATCGGGCTGGGACTGAGCCTGTCCAAACTCAGTCGGATGGGCGTGGGGCCGTTTATCGCCACCGCCCTAGGGGCATTCCTGGTGATCACGCTCAGCCGCATGCTGTTCAACTTCGTTGGATTCAGCCCCATCGAGGCCCTTTTTCTCGCCTCCATGTTGACGGTATCGAGTTCTGCCGTGATCGCCAAAATGGTGGAGGAGCTCAACCTGCGCCACGATCGCGGAGGACAATTGGCCCTGTCGGTCACGGTATTGGAGGATGTGGTGGCCGTCGTGGTTCTGACGCTGCTGGGCGCAGAGATCTCGACCGCTCCGGGTGAGGCTCAATCCGGCTGGGCTCCGCTGCTCGCCAGCCTCTCATCCTTTGTGGTCCTACTGGTGGCGGCCGGGCTCTACGCACTGCCGCGACTCCTTCATCGTCTCGAAATCTCCTTCGATAAGGAACTGCTCACCATCATCGTGTGCGGGCTACTGATGTTGGCGGCCATCACCACGTTGGAAGCGGGCTATTCCCTCGCCCTGGGCGCCTTTCTTCTCGGCGCGATGATCGCGGATACGCCCCAACGGGACGCCAGCGAAACCACCTTTCGGGGGCTGCGGGATGGCTTCAGTGCCGTGTTCTTCGTCGCGATCGGCATGATGATTGAACTCGACCAGCTCGTGGGCATCTGGCCGCTCATTCTGGGGGTGACCGCACTCACCCTGGTCATCCGATTCGGCTGCGTCGGATTGGCTCTCAGTGTTGTCGGCGTCCCCTCCCACACCGCCCGGAAAGCGGCCCTGCTGGTTGTTCCCGTGGGCGAGTTCTCCTTCATCATCGCCCAACTGGGCGTGAAGGCCGAAGCCGTCGACCGGAGCTTCTACCCTTTGGCGGTGGGCGTATCGATCATGACCATCCTCTTGGCTCCGCTGTTGAACCGAAGGGCCGACCGCCTCGTCGCCGCCACGGAGCGGGCGGAGCCGCCATGGATGCAACGGCTGCTCCGCCAGTATCAGGTGTGGATGAGCTCGGATCCTTTCAAATTGGTTCGAGGCCGGTGGTGGAAACTGGTGCGGCGGAGAATCCTGCAAGTGGCAGTCGAAATGCTGCTGGTCGCCGGGGTGTTGAGCCTCATCCCGATTCTCCGGGAATGGATGATCGACGAGTCTACCGCCGTGGCGACCGCGCCCATGCTGACCGGCGCATTCTGGGGCGCCACGGCCTTGCTCCTGGCCATCCTGCTGACCGCGCTTTGGCGCAACATCGCCGCCCTCGCCCTGATCACCTCCGAGGCCCTGGCCCCGGCTACCCGCGTGCCCAAGGCCTGGATCGCGGCGGCGCTCAACTGGAGTGCCGCCACGCTGTTGGCTCTCTGGCTGTTCGAGGGAATTCCCTGGGAGCTGCTTCCCCGATGGTCCTGGCTGGCATTCGCCGCGATCATGGCTTTGACCATCGGCTTCTTTGCCCGCCGCCTCGTCCATTGGCACAGCCATTGGCTCTCGTCCGTCAGCGAATCACTGGATGGCAGCGAAACCGAACCACCGACCCCGAAATGGCATAAGCAAAGCCGGGAGTGGGAAATTCAGTTGTTCGAAATCCAGCTGCCCGAAAACACCCTGGCCGCAGGCCAATCCATCCGCGATCTGGCCATCAGAACCCGCTATGGTTGCGCGGTGGCCGAGATCAACCGGAACGGTCAATTGATCCAGGCTCCGGCTCCGGAAGAGATCCTTTATGCCGGCGATCGTCTATTACTGATCGGTGACCCGGAAGCGATTGATCACCTCACCAAAGATTTCAATCAGCTCCGTCCTCGCGACCGATTTGAATTCGATCAAGCCACCCTTGAGTTTTTCCCCACCATCCCCGCCGCATGGGTGGGGAAAACGCTGGCGCAATCCGTAGCAACCATGGCCACGGCCCCGCTGATTGTCGGTCGGGACCGGGCCGGCAAACGCGACCTCAATCCGCCGCCAAATGATCCGCTGACCGCAACGGACGGACTCTTGGCCCTCGGATCTCCCGCTCAGCTCGATGCCTTGCGCGAACTCACCATCAGCGAGTGATAGCTCGGCCGAGGAGAGTCCTCGGTGGTGGATCCGAAATCTGCC
>CAKZMS010000699.1 GCA_937128785.1 uncultured Opitutaceae bacterium
ACTCCGCTGGGCGGGAAGGGGTAGTGATCGCTCCCCGATGAGCCGTCGCTTTTCCCTTCCGATATCTTCTCGGACCCGCACCCAACATGGGGTGTTTTGGTTGGTATTCATGGGCCTCATGATCATCGCGATCGTGCGCTCGCCCGGACCGCCTCTGGGCACGGGAGACATCTTCGTGCGGTTGGTTATTTTGACGGTGGTGACGGCGACCGCAGCCTACGTGAATTTGGGATTTTTGGTGCCAAGGCTGCTGATCTCGAGGAGGTTCTTAGTATACGGATTAAGCGTGATCGGGGTCGTGTTTTTCTCGGGCTTAGCGATTGGGGTCATGTATTCGCAGTTGCTGGAAGTGGGCCGCGGGACAGATCCAGTGGAGGCGGTCGGAGGAACCGGTTTTGAATCAGAGAATCTGGCGAGTCGTCTGCCCGGGGAGGGAGCCTCTTCGGATGGCGAGCAGGGCCCGAATCTGACCCGACTCACGAGCATATTTATGGTGCACACCGTGATTTGGATGGGAGCCGCTTCTCTGCTGCATTTTGGTTTGGGTTGGGTGCGCAATCGCGATTTGGAGCGACGGCGCCTGGAAGCGGAACTGGTCGCCTTGAAGGCTCAGCTTAATCCCTATTTTCTCTTCAATTCGCTCAACAATCTCTACGGGCTCACGGTAAACAAATCGGACTTTGCCCCGAGTTACGTGATGAAACTGGGAGATTTGATGCGTCATGTCGTGCATGAGAGTAAATCCAACCGGGTGACGCTCCGCAAAGAACTCGTTTTTGTGCGCAACTACTTCGATTTGGAGAAGACGCGCGTCGAGGGCCATCTGGAAACGGTCATGGAAATCGGCGAAGGCGTCGAGCGCCTGACCATTGCGCCACTCCTGCTCCTGCCGTTGGTGGAAAATGCCTTCAAGCATGGCACCAATCTGCAGACGGCCGAGGCGAAGGTTGAGTTCTATGCCCATCGAAGATCTGGCGATCAATTGGAGGTCCGCATCTGTAACAATCAGGATCCGGCAAGCTTGATGCCCGAAGAGGTTGGTTTCGTGGGTGCGCCGGGCGGGGTGGGTTTGGCCAACGTGCGTCGCCGTTTGGAGTTGCTCTACCCTAACCGGCACCAACTTGAAATTCGGGATGAGCGCGGTCGATTCGAGGTCAGACTGATCCTCGATACCAGTGAATCTTTGAGTGATTAGCGGCAGCGCCCGGCATCTGATTGACATTCAGCAGCGGCAGCTCGGTTTGACGCTGAATTCGCGGCGGAGAAGGCGTTTGCTACGGCATGGACCCCCGAAAACTCACCTCCTATCGGGATCGCATCGAAGCCGATCTTCGGGGTAACGTGTTGCCATTCTGGATGGAGCGGGTGGCAGATCAGGAGCGGGGCACGTTTCATGCGGCCATTGGTAACGACGGGCGTCTGGACGATGCGGGACCGCGCGGTTGTCTCCTGGCCTCGCGGATCCTGTGGACTTACGCGGCGGCCTCGCGGGTGTATGGCGACGAGGATTATGAGGCCATGGCTGAGTTTGCCTATTGGGACTTGGAAACGCGTTACTGGGACAAGGAATTCGGGGGATATGTTTGGTCAGTTAATCCCGATGATTCATGGGCCAAAGATCGGAAACAGGTCTATGGCCAAGCCTTCGCGATCTATGCCCTCACCGAGTTTTATTGGGCCACGGGGCATGAGCCTGCCTTGGCGCGGGCGCGGGAGGTTTTCGATTTGCTGGAACGGCATACCATCGATCCGGAGCACGGGGGATATTTGGAAGCGTTTGGCCGGGATTGGAGTCCGATCGTGGATATGCGTTTGAGCGAGGTGGATCAGAACGATCCGAAGTCACAAAACACCCTGCTGCACGTGATGGAGGCCTACACCAACCTGCTGAGGGTCGCGCCCCAAGCAGAGGTGAAGTCCGCGCTGCATGACTTGGTTCACGTGATGCTCGAACGGGTGGTGAAT
>CAKZMS010000700.1 GCA_937128785.1 uncultured Opitutaceae bacterium
CGGATTCACCTCCTTGCTCAACCTGGGTGTCGGCATCGCCCTACGTTTGAATCAACCGCTTCTGCAGGTGCTCAACCAGCTGCTCGGCCCCGTGCAACTGGTCATGATCCTGGTCTACGTGAAGGCGGGCGAATTCGTCTGGGGCGCGACCGGGGTCCCGTTCTCCGTCACCGACATGGTCACGAGCTTCGCCGAGCTTTCTGTCATGGAATTTCTCGCCAAATTCGGCTGGGCCGGAATCCATGCCTTCACCGCTTGGATTATCACCGCCCCCCTCCTCCTCACCGTCGTCTATTTCCCGTTACGGCCCGTCATGGAGCGCCTCGCTAACCTGCGTAAGACCTCAACCGAATCATGAGTTTGCCGATCGCAATCCTCGTTGCCCTGGGCCTGATGGTAGTGCTTTTCAGCATCACGTTCTGGGTCTGCCGGCGGATGGACAACTACGGTTTTGTCGACGTGGTCTGGTCGTTCAGTTTCACCCCTCTCGCGTGGTTTTTCGCATTCAGCGCCACCGGCTGGAGCATGCGCCAATTGGTCATCGCCTCCCTCGCCAGTGCCTGGAGTGTGCGCCTCGGTTCCCACCTCTACAAACGCGTCTCCTCCCACCACCCCGTGGAGGACAGTCGTTACGCCCAGTTGCGGGAGGATTGGAAAGCCAACTTCGGTCCGATGATGTTCGGTTTTTTCCAGCTCCAGGCCCTGACCGTCGTGCTGCTGGGGCTGCCTTTCATCTTCCCCACCTACAATTCCACCACGTCCTTCTCCCTCTGGGAGATGGTGGGCACGGCCATCGTGTTTCTGTCCCTTTGCGGCGAGTCTCTGGCTGACGGTCAACTGGCGGCCTTCCGCCGCAACCCCGCAAACAAGGGCCAGGTCTGCAACATCGGCCTGTGGCGTTTCAGCCGTCACCCGAACTACTTCTTTGAATGGTGCATTTGGGTGGGTTTCGGAGTCTTCGCCCTGGGTTCACATCTCGGCTGGATCGGCCTGCTCGCCCCCCTCTCGATCTACTACCTGCTGCGCTACAAAACCGGCGTGCCGATGGCGGAAGAGTCTTCCCTGAAATCCAAAGGCGACCTTTTCCGCGAATACCAAAAAACCACCAACGAATTCTTTCCCGGTCCTACCCGTAAATCCGCTTCATCATGATCGATTCATTGCTCGAAAAAAACCTCCTGCCTGATTTCGCCATCCGCACCGGCATCCGCCGCCTACTCGGACAACGGATCCGCGACGAGGCCGGCTATGACGTTTCCGCTTACGTCGCCGACTTAAAAAATCGTGGCATCGCCGAACAAACCGATGCCGCCAACGAACAACACTACGAGGTCCCTACTTCCTTCTACCAATACTGCCTCGGTCCGCGTCTGAAATACTCCGGCTGCTATTACGAAACCGGCAAAGAAACGCTCGGCGAGGCCGAGACGGCCATGCTCGATCTTTATGCCGAGCGTGGTGAATTCGTCGACGGCCAGGACATCCTCGAACTCGGCTGCGGGTGGGGCTCCATCACCCTTTATCTCGCCGACCGGTTTCCCCAATCGCGCATCACCGCAGTTTCAAATTCGCGTACCCAGAAGGAATACATCGACGCCGAGGCCACCCGGCGCGGCCTGCGCAACGTGCACATCATCACGGCCGACATGAATGACTTCGACATCCAAGCCGAGTCATTCGACCGCGTCATCTCCATCGAGATGTTTGAGCACATGAAGAACTATCAGCAGCTGCTCGCCAAAGTCGCCCGCTGGCTCAAGCCCGGCGGCAAGCTCTTCGTTCACATCTTCACGCACCACCAGTATTCCTACCACTTCGTGCCGCAGGACGACAGCGACTGGATGGCGCGCTACTTCTTCACCGGTGGTCAAATGCCGGCCCACAACCTCTTAGCCGAATTCCAGGATGATCTTCGGCTCGAGGCCGACTGGAAAGTCAACGGCCGTCACTACCAGCAAACCGCTGAACACTGGCTCGAGAACATGGACCAACACCGCAGCGAAATCGAACCGCTGTTTGCCGCGACTTATGGCGAAGACCAAGTCCGCAAGTGGTGGGTCTACTGGCGCGTGTTTTACATGAGCTGCGCCGAGCTCTGGGGCTACCGCAATGGCGAGGAGTGGCTGGTAAGCCACTACCGTTTCGTCAAACCCTGAACATCTCGATTTTCCGATGAACGCCATTTTTCGCTCACTATTAGTCTTAGCGCTCCTTCCCCTCGCCGGTTGGGCAAACGAGGCCGGGCTCGAAGGTGAAGCCGCCGCGCTCTACGATCAGGCCACCGCAGCAGAAAAGGACCTGCAGACCCAGGAAGCTCTCCAGCTTTTCCTGCAAGTCGAGAAACTTGCTCCGGACAACGCCAAGGTCATGCAGAAACTCGCCCGGCAGTATTCCGACTCGACCATCGACGCCACTGCCGAAGAGCAGGAGCGCTTACTCCTCGACAAAGCCCTCGAGTATTCCCAACGCGCCGTGGATCTCGATCCCGAAGATCCGATCAACGTGCTCTCCTTGGCCATTACGAAGGGTAAGACTGCCTCACTCGGCAGCACCCAAGCCAAAGTCGAAGCCGCCCGCGACATCAAGGCCGATGCTCGCCGCGCCATCGAACTCGACCCCGGTTACGCCTGGGCGCACCACGTGCTCGGTCGTTGGCACCGCGAAGTCGATTCGCTCGGCACCATCGCACGCTTCTTCACCAAGATGCTTTACGGGGGGTTGCCGGAGGCATCGGTGAAAGATGCGGTGTATCATTTGGAAAAGGCCACCGAACTCGACCCCGACAGCCTGAGTCACTTCCTCGAGCTCGGGTTCGCTTACGCCGCCGCCGGCGAAGACGACCTCGCCCGCAAAAATTTTGAGCGGGGTCTCAACATGCCGTCCCGGGAAAAACACGACGAGTCGGCAAAAGCTCGCGCCCGGAAAGCCCTTGAGCAGCTGGGCTGAAACCATGCCCCCAACCGCCCAATTTCCCGACGAGCAATCCGACGACGGCAACTTCGAGCGGCAGGAAGACGCGTTCCGAGACTGGATAGAAGCTGACGCCTCGGCGCGGTATCCGGCTGCAGCCGGACGCTATCATTTGTATGTTTGCTATGCCTGCCCCTGGGCGCACCGCATCATCATTGCCCGCCAGCTCAAAGGTTTGGGGGACACGATCGGCATGACAGCGGTGGATCCTTGGCGGGACGAGAAAGGCTGGGCGTTTCGCGACGGCGATGGATTTTCGAAAGATCCCGTCAACGGCTTCGAATATCTCAGTGAGGCCTACCTCGCCAGCGACTCCGACTATCGCGGGCGCCACACCGTGCCGGTGCTCTGGGACAAGCAGTCAAAGCGGATTGTAACCAACTCCGATGATGACCTGTTGCGGATCCTGAATACCGAATTCAACGCCTTTGCCCAAAATGCCGCACTCGATCTCTACCCCGAGTCCCATCGGGAGGAAATCAACAAGGTCAACGAGCTCGTCTACGAGAAGGTGAACAACGGCGTTTACCGCGCGGGATTTGCCACGACCCAATCCGCCTACGAGGAGGCTTTCGAGCCCCTCTTCGCCACGCTCGGTGCTCTCGACGGCCGGCTTGCTCACCAACGCTACCTGGTCGGGGACGCGCTGACCGAGGCGGATATCCGGCTTTTTGTGACCCTCGTGCGTTTTGACGCGGTTTACTTTGGTCACTTCAAGTGTAACCGACAACGCATCACCGACTATACCCACCTGAGCGGATACGTCCGGGATATCTATCAGATTCCCGGCGTGGCGGAAACGGTCAGGATCGACCACATCAAGCGTCACTACTACGCGACGCATACGGACATAAATCCCACGGCCATCGTGCCGCTGGGACCGGAGCTCGACTTCACCTCACCCCACCATCGCGCCAAGCTGGCGGACTGACTCCAGTCGCGGACCGTGCCATGCTGCGGATGGGAGCAACGGGCTGTTTCCCGCGGAAAAACCCCGGAGTGCGGCGGGGCATAGCTGCAAGGCAGCTGCGAAACGATCAGCACATCGGCGGCATTTGCCCGTAACTCTATCTTGATCGACCGTCAAAAGGTCGTAAGAACAGTCCCCTTGTGCGCCGAAAGAACCCTTCCGGCGTGCGAGATTCTGCGAACTGTTGCCCCTCTCCCCTTCCCCTAACTCCCTTGGAATCGCTGCGATTCGCGTAACCCCATCCCCATCATACCCAACCTATGAGTAGTTCTAACGACATTTCCGCCCCGATTGCTCCCAACGCCAGCCGCCTTCTGTGGGCCGGTTTCTGGGCAATCTTCGCTGCCGGTGTTGGCTTCGCCATCCGCGGTGGTATTTTTGACAATTGGGGGGCCGAGTTCGGCTTCACCGCCACCCAGCTCGGCGCCATCGGCGGCGCAGGCTTCACCGGATTCTGCTTCGGCATCATCATCGGCGGTATGCTGGTCGACAAGTTCGGCTACGGTAAACTCGTCCTGCTGGCATTCGTCACTCACGTGATCTCAGCCTTTGTTTCGTTCGGCGCCACCACGCCGGACAACGCCTACCAGATGCTGACCATCGGCATGTTCATCTTCGCCTATGCGAATGGCACGCTTGAGGCGGTCTCCAATCCCCTGGTCGCGACGCTCTACCCGAAGAACCGCACGCACTACCTCAACATCCTGCACGCCAGCTGGCCCGCCGGTATGATCTTCGGTGCCGCCGTGGGATGGATCCTCGATGACAAGATGGGCCTCAGCTGGAAGATCCAGCTCGCGCTCTACCTCGTCCCCACCGTCGCTTACGGTCTGATGTTCCTCGGCCAAAAGTTTCCGAAATCGGAAGCCTCCGAGAAAGGCGCGAAGTTCAGCGAAATGTTCAAGGACGTCGGCATTCTCGGTTCATTGGTGGTCTGCTACCTCATTGCTCTGTTCTGCTCCGCCTCACTTGGTTTGTCCCAGACCATGGGCTACCTCATCGCCGGAGTGTTCCTCGTCGGCGTGGGGATCATCACCAAAGGTTCCCTTGGTTCGGTGCTACTGTGCATCCTCTTCATCACCCACGCGCTGATTGGGGCGGTTGAACTCGGCACCGACGGTTGGATTCAGAACATCACCGGTAATCTCTTCACCTCCGAGCAAGGCAAGTGGCTGTTCATCTGGACTTCCACCATCATGTTCGCCCTGCGCTTCTGCGCCCACTGGATCGAAAAGACCCTCAAGCTCTCCCCGATCGGCTTGTCGTTTGTTTGTTCGATTCTCGCGGTGGTCGGTCTCCGCATGGCCAGCACGATGGAAACGCTCTTCATGGCCTTCGTCGCCCTGGGCATCTATGCCGTGGGTAAGACCTTCTTCTGGCCGACCATGCTCGCCGTCGTAGGCGATCGCTATCCCCGCTCCGGTGCGGTGGCCATGTCGGTCATGGGCGGCATCGGCATGCTCTCAGCCGGCCTGCTGGGTGGCCCCGGCCTCGGCTACAGTAAGGACCGCTTCGCCGCCGAGGCGCTGCAGGAATCCAATCCGGCAATCTATGCCGAGGTGAAAGCCGCGGAACCGTCCAAGTTCGTCTTCCTGGATGAGGTCTACGCAATCGATGGCTCCAAACTGGCCGAGGCCAAAGCAGCCGAAGAGCCGACCCAGGGTCAGATAGACATCGTTGCTGCCGACCAAGTTGGTGACCGCTCTACGCTCAAGGCGGACTCCTACATCCCGCTCGCCATGGGTATCATCTACCTCGGTATCATGCTCTACTTCAAATCGACCGGAGGCTACAAGGTCGTGAAGATAGAAGAGCAGGAAGCGTAACGGCCCTCGCCTCTTTTCGTAATTTATCCGTCCCACTGGTTCGCCAGTGGGGCGTTTTTTTTTGGCCTTGGTCAGGGCTCGAGCCGATCCGCCCGCGGCGCGCTATCCGGCAGGTTGACCGTGGGTCGCGCCCAACGCACGGCATTGGTGATCACGCGTTGGACATGGGCATTGGCGTAAGTTGGAAAAGTTTCGTGCCCGGGGCGGAAGTAAAACACCCGGCCATGGCTACGCTGCCAAGTGGCCCCCGACCGGAACACCTCTCCGCCGGCGAACCAGGAGATGAAGATCAGTTCATCGGGCTCGGGAATACCAAACGGTTCACCATACATTTCCTCCGGATCAATTTCGAAGTGCGCCGGAACCCCGGCGGCAATCGGATGCGAGGGACGCACGGTCCAAATCCGTTCCTTTTCACCATCATCCCGCCAGCAGAGTGAACAGGTGCTGCCCATGAGCCGTTTAAAGGGTTTGGCATAGTGGGCCGAGTGAAGAGCAATAAAACCCATGCCGGCATGCACGCGCGCCGCCACTTTCGCGGCAATGGTGTCGTCGACCTCCTCATGGGCTTTGTGCCCCCACCAGATCAAGACGTCGGTCGCAGCCAGCACCTCATCGGTCAGCCCATGTTCGGGCTCATCCAGCGTGGCCGTGCGGACTTCCATATCCGCTTCCGTCTCGAGAAAAGCCGCCAGGGCGCGATGGATGCCCGCGGGGTAATTCGCCGCGACATCGGGATTCTCTTTTTCGTGTCGATACTCGTTCCAAATCGTGACGCGGGTTTTGTCGGACATGGAAGCAACCTGAGCCGGGACGCTTGGCGGATCAATCTCTGACCTACCGCCCCGCTCTACCGGCGCGCAAATTTCCGGAGGTTACGCAGCGCGATTTCGAACGATTTGGGCAGCGGGAGTTCGTAAGTCAGCCGCTCCCGGGACTCGGGGTGGCGCAGGGAAATGGCGGCCCCCTGCAGGGCTACGCCGGAGACGAGCGGCTTTTCCGTGTCCCGGCCTTTGTAGCCGCGTTTGAACTCAGAAAGCAGGAGCTGCACCTCGGGCAGACCGTGATGCTCATCACCCACCACCGGTGCACCGATCGCCG
>CAKZMS010000701.1 GCA_937128785.1 uncultured Opitutaceae bacterium
CGTCGCCGGCTGACCAATCGATGGAATCTTCGGCATTGAACACTTTGACGCGTTTCACGCTTTCGGCGGCGCCGGTTTCGAGGGTCTTGCGGTCGGCCGCATTCACCACCCCACCGATGGCGCGGATGTGTTCGTGGGTCGCGAAGGTCGGCACCATCTCTTTGCGGAATCCACTGAGCAGATTCACCACCCCACCGGGCAGGTCGCTCGTCGCCAACATCTCTCCCAGGGCAATCGCCGGATAGGGCGCGGTCTCGGACGTGATCACCACCACGGCATTGCCCGCGGTGATCGCCGGCAGAATGCAGGTGAGCAGTCCCAGCAGCGGTGACTCGTCAGGAGCGACGATGCCCACCACGCCCATGGGTTCGGTGACGGTGAAATTGAAGTGCGGCGACGCCACCGGGTTCACATTGCCCAACAGCTGCTCGTATTTGTCGGTCCAACCTGCGAAGTGCACGATGCGATCGATCGTGGCCGTGACTTCGGTCTTCGCCTCCGCGGTCGAGGCTCCGCCCAACTTGAGTGCATCGACCAACTCCGCCGAACGCGGCTCGAGCATTTCGGCGAGACGATAAAGGATCTGTCCCCGGTTGTAGGCGGAGCGGCCGGACCATCCACCCGCCGCCTTCGCGGCGAATTCGACGGCGTTGCGCACATCCTTCCGGGTGCACTGCGGCATGTGGGCAAAGAACTCACCTGCGGCGTCGTTGAGGGGATACGTGCGCGCACTTTCGGAGCGGATGAACTTACCGCCGACGTAGCACTTGGGGGTCTTGGAAATCGTCAGTCTAGGCATCGGGAAATTTTGGGTTTTGGATTCGGGATTTTCGATCAACCGAGAAGCAGGATTGGTTTTACAGAAGGAAACGAAGCCAACAAAGCAGACTGGTTCATCTGAGAGGCAGTTGGTTTTCTTTTACAGGAGGGCACATAGTAAACGGAGATTTGGTTTCAATCGTTCGGCTTTGTGCTCTTCGTTTTCTTCTGTGAGAATTAAGCGGTGGAGTTGTTCGCTTCAGGTGAGTTTGACGTAGTCGGCGAGGCCTTGCTTGCCGCCTTCGCGACCGAAACCGGACTCCTTGTAGCCGCCGAAGGGAGAGGTCGGGTCGAACTTGTTGTAGGTGTTGGCCCAGACGACACCGGCCTTGAGCGCGGTGCTCATCTTCAGGATGCGTGAACCTTTCTCCGTCCAGACGCCGGCGCTCAGACCATAGGCGGTATTGTTGGCCTTCTCGACCGCTTCACTTTGCGTGCGGAAGGTGAGGATCGACAGCACCGGTCCAAAAATCTCTTCGCGGGCGATGCGGTGACTTTGTTCGACGCCGCTGAAGAGCGTGGGCCGGAAGTAGTAACCGTTTCGCGGCAGCGAACACTTGGGCTGAAACATCTCCGCGCCCTCCGCGATACCGGCTTTCACCAGACCGGATATCTTGTCCAACTGCTCCTTCGAATTGATCGCACCAATATCGGTATTCTTGTCGAGCGGGTTACCCACCCGCAGCACGCTCACCCGATTGCGCAGGCGCTTGAGCACGGCATCGGCGACACTCTCCTGCACCAGCAGGCGGGAACCGGCACAACACACGTGGCCTTGATTGAAGAAGATGCCATTCACGATGCCTTCGACCGCCTGATCGAGCGGCGCATCCTCAAAGACGATGTTGGCCGCCTTGCCGCCGAGTTCGAGGGTGAGCTTTTTCCCGGTGCCCGCGGTGGAGCGCATGATGAGTTTGCCCACATCGGTGGAACCGGTGAACGCCACTTTCGCGGCCTTGGGGTGATTGACGACCGCGGCGCCTGTCTCACCGGCACCGGTCACGATGTTCACCACTCCGGGGGGAAGCCCGGCCTCCTGCACCACTTCGGCAAACTTGAGCGCGGTGATGGAGGTCGTCTCCGCTGGTTTGAGCACGACGGTGTTTCCGGTGGCGAGTGCTGGAGCGATTTTCCAGGCCAGCATCAGCAAAGGAAAATTCCACGGGATCACCTGCCCCACCACGCCATGCGGCTGCGGATTGGCGCCCGGGAAGGCGTAAGCCAGTTTGTCGGCCCACCCCGCGTGATAGAAGAAATGCGCGGCGGCCATCGGCACATCAAAATCACGAGACTCCTTGATCGGCTTGCCGCCATCCATCGTCTCAGCCACCGCGAACTCGCGCGCCCGATCCTGGAGAATGCGAGCCAGCCGGTAGAGGTATTTGCCGCGCTCGGCGCCGGGCAGTTTCGACCACGCCGGAAAGGCCTTGCTCGCTGCCGCGTAGGCCGTGTCGACATCCTGCGGCGAGGCCAGGGCGATTTCGGCCAGAGGCTTGCCGGTGCCGGGGTTGATGGAGGCAAAATACTTGCCGCTCTTCGGGGCGACAAATTTGCCGCCGATGAAGGGTCGATAACGATCCTGCAGTTTGGGATCGGCCGATTCAGGGGCGGGATCAAACTCCCACAGATCCCCAAAAATGAGTTCCGGTTCCGCGCGACGACGGGATGATTTTTTAGGAGCGGCTACAGGCATGGGAAATTTTCGATTTTGGATTCGGGATTTTCGATCAACCGAGAGGCAGGATTGGGTTTTTCACCACGAAGATCACGAAGGAGGGAGTTCCAGTTGGATGGCTTTGTTCTCTCTGTTTCCTTCTGTAAATATAGCGGTGGAGTGGCTTGGTGCGCTTCGTGGACTTCGTGGTGAGCAATGATTCAGTAGGTGCCGGCGGCTTCGCTGAAGGTGTAGGGGGCTTGGTAGACGCCGGTTTCCATCTTCACGAGTTGGCGGAGCAGATCATTGAGCAGGGATGACGCCCCAAACCGATAGCGGCGATTGGTGAGCCAGGCATCGCCCAACGTCTCCTTCACCGCGACGAGGAAGTGCAGGGCCTGCTTGGCGGACTTGATGCCGCCGGCGGGTTTCATCGCAATGGCTGTGCCGGTTTCAAGGTAGTGGTCACGAATCGCATCGAGCATGACCTGATTGTTGGCGAGCGTCGCATTGGCCCCGGTCTTGCCGGTCGAGGTTTTGATGAAGTCGCCTTCCCGAATCACGCGCATGGCGAGGAAGGAAGCCGCGCGAATATTATCGTAGGTTTCGAGTTCACTGGTTTCGAGAATCACCTTCAGCGTGGCCTCCCCACAGGCTTCCACCACCGCGGCGATTTCGTCCTGCATGCGGTTGTATTCGCCAGCGAGAAATGCGCCGCGATTGATCACCATGTCGATCTCATCCGCGCCATCGGCCACGGCGGTCTTCACTTCGGCCAAACGCGTCCGCAGGGGCGCCTGCCCACTGGGGAAGGCGGTGGCCACCGAAGCGATATTGACGGGCGACTTCTCCCCGAGCGCGGCCCGGGCATGTTTGACCATGGCGGGATAGACGCAGACCGCGGCGGTGGGTGGGCAGTCCAGGTCATCATGGGGCCGGATCGCTTTCACGCAGAGTGCCCGCACCTTGCCGGGCGTGTCCTTACCTTCGAGGGTGGTGAGATCCACCATCGAGGCGGCCAACTTGAGCCCGGCGACCTTCGACGCAGTCTTGATCGAACGCGTGCCATACTTGGCCGCACGCTCCTCCACCCCGACGGCATCGACGGATCCTATCTCATTCATCAAACGACGAAAAACCACGGGACTGGCAGCACACATAGAGGCAAGATTCACCGACTGCGCAGGAAATGCAAAATACAAACGGGACTGAACGTTGGACGGCTTGCATCCGGCCAGTGATTTACATTTGTTACGGGCTTGAACTTACGTCTGTCCAAACTCCTACCCATCTGGGCCGTGGCGGTTGCGGCCTGTTCCACCCTCCCCCCGATCTCCCAAGCTGTCGGCCCCGCCGAGGTTATCATGAAGGTTCAGGACAAGCGTCTGGACGAGATCAGCGGCATGGCCCGCTCCCTCCACCAACCGGAGGTGCTGTGGGTGCACAACGACAGTGGGGACAAACCCCGCCTCTACGCGATCGGACCGGACGGTGAGACGATCGGCATCCTCGAAGTCACCAATGCGGGCGCCCGCGATTGGGAGGACATGGTTTCTTTCCGCATCGATGAGAAGAAATTCCTCATGATCGCTGACGTCGGCGACAACGGCGCCGTGCGCAACGACACCATCCTCTATATCCTCGAGGAACCGGATCCGGCCGATTTCGCGCAAGACCGCACCCAACAAATCGCCGCTTGCGCAGTGATACCCTATCGTTACGAAGACGGCCCTCGCGATTGCGAAGGCGTGGCGGTCGATGTGCCCAACCGAAAGGTCTACCTCATTTCGAAACGGACCGAGCCTCCCGTGCTCTACGAACTTCCCCTGACCGCGCGCCACGATGACGACGACCAGCCCTTCGTGGCCAAACGGATCGCTCCGGTCGGCGGCATCGTCCCCCCCACCGCCGCCGAGCGGGCTATTCCCGGACGTCTGGGCCAATACCGTTCCCAAGTCACTGCCTTCGATATCTCCCCGGACAATCGCACCGCCGCGGTGCTGACCTACGGCAACATCTATCTCTACCATCGGGAGGCCGAGGCCTCATGGGTGGATACCTTGACCGGCACTCCGGAGCGCATCCCAGTGAAGGGCATGCCCCAGGCCGAGTCCCTGTGCTTTGAGGCGGGCAGCAACACGTTGCTCATCAGCACCGAGGACAACAAGCCACCCGTGCTGCGCTACCAGCTGCGCTAAGCAGCACCCGAGCGAAAATCGATTTCGATCCGGGCACCGCCCATATCGGACTGCCCGCGCCGGAGCGTCCATCCCTGGGTCGCGCACAGGCGCTCGGCCAACCCGAGGCCCACCCCGAAACCCGCTGAGTCCGCTTGCCTCGTGGCCTCATCTCCAAACTCGGAAAACCCGGCTCCGTTGTCGTCAATCTGCAGCGCGCCCTCCTGCAGCCACCGGACGCGCAATCGATCACCACCGGCATGCCTCCAAACATTGGCGACGAAGTTCTGAATCAGCACCTGCACCACATCGCGTCGGCCAAAGACTGTTTTATCCGCCGGCACTTCAACCTCGGTGGCAATCACCCGGGGTTGATGCAGCAGAGCCTGTTCCTCCACCACCTCGTTGATGATCTGCGCCAGCCCCACCTGGCCGTCTGGCTCCGGTTGGCGGCCCTCGCGGGCCAACACGAGAAACAGCTGCACCAGCCGCTCCATCCGATCCACCGCCCGACGCATCCGGGCTTCCACCTTCGCTCGGTGGGCAGGATCATCGTCCAATTCCTCGGCGAGCGTCAGCGCACTTTTTAGCGTCGCCACCGGAGTGCGTAACTCGTGACTGCATTCCGCGATGAATCGACGCTCTCGCTCCAGCGCCGCCTGAGTCTGTGCTTCGGCGTCATCCAACGCCTTGGCGAGAAACCCGATTTCATCCCGCGAGAAACCCGCTGCCAGGTTGGTAGTCAGTTGGCCGTGCTGCCGCCCATCGACCGCTCGAGCGAGACGCAACACCGGCAACAACGTCCACCGGGCGATCAAGTAGCTAAGCAACAGCGCCGCCGCACCAACGACGACCGCAACCGCCAGAATCGACTGTTGAATCGCTTCGACCCGCGACTCCGTGAACTCGAAGCCGGCTAAATCGATGAGACGATAGCGGACCGGCGCATCGGACGGATCGACGATCAGTCGGTATTCCTGCTCCAGATTCTCCGCCCGCCACATCTGCCATCGACTCGACCAATCATTCACCCAAATCGCCCGGGTGCCATCCGGACTAGCAAACACTTCATAAGTGCCGACCTGCGTAGGCACGCGATCGAGATTCAGATGGCCGCGAAGTTCCTCCCCATCGGCAAACTCCCGATACCACTGGGGCGGAGCAGCCAGCACCGGACTCGTGGCCGTGGCCATCGCTTCATCGAGGCTGGCCTCTAGAATCGCATCCTCCGCTTCCAGCACGACTAACCAACCGCCCATCGTCACGAGTAGAAAAATCAGGCCGGCAAAACACGACACCAACACCACGATGCGTGCCCGCAAACGGACCGGCGGACGGGATCGCGTTGATGCCGCCGACTCGGTCATACTGAAACGCCTGACGCATCACGCGCTTCCAACTGATAACCCACGCCGCGATGCGTCCAAAGCAGCGACGGGGAGGAACCGCCATCGATCGCCGTGCGCAGTGCAAACACATGCGTGCGCAGCGCGTCGCTGCTGGGTGGCATCTCCCCCCACAGGGCCTGCTCGATTTCCTCGCGGCGCACGACGTCGGGTGAGCGGCGCAACAGAATCTCCAAAATCGCAAATCCCATGTTGGTCAGGGAAATCGCCTGCCCGGCGCGCGACACGACCCGGGTGCCGAGATTCATTTCCAGATCGGCACAGCGCAGCACTTCCGCCGCCGCCGCGCTGCGGCCTTCCGATCGCCGCACCAGCGCGGTGAGGCGGGCGTGTAGCTCAGGCAGCGCAAAGGGCTTTACCACATAGTCATCAACTCCCGACGAAAACCCGGCGAGGCGATCATCCAGCGAGTCCGCTGCCGTCAGCATCAGCACTGGCAAATGCCGCGCGGCCCCATCGCGCAGACGCCGACACAGCTCCAACCCATCGATGCCCGGCAGTCCCCGATCCAGCACCACCGCGGCAAACTGGGTCTCCATGATCAGGTGCAAAGCCAGGGCCCCGTTCGCCGCATGATGCACGCGCCAGCCCCGGCGATCCAGATAGTCGCCGATGTTGTCCGCCATATCCAAATCGTCTTCGACGAGGAGGAGCGGAGCGGAGGTGGGGACGTTCATCAGGTAACGGGTCGGCGGCTGGTAGGACGTCTCTAGAAAGACCATTGGAGACCAACGATCAAGGACCACGTATTGTATTCGACTTCGAGGACGCGCCCGTCGAGGGACGAGTCCAGATCCTGCGAACCACCGGCGATGGCGCGACCCTCAAAAAAGCCCGTCAGGTTTTCGCCAAACGCCCGCTGAATCCCGACCATCCATTGATAACCAAACACGCCCTTGGTGGAAAACTCCTCGCCCGGCAGGTCGTCGAGATCGATGTCGGTTTCGGTCATCCAGCCGGCACCGAGACCGCCATAAGGCCGCCACTGCGATCCGAGGATGCCATCGAAGGTGTAGATGACGTTCACGAAGACATTGGTGGAGGCCAGATCGCCACCGGAGAGCACCGTGTTGCCGGACGTCAGCGTGTCCACGTCGTTGGTGCGGTAGAAATACTCAATCTCCGTCGCCCAGTTATCGGTCCAGTGCTTGCCAAAGCTCGCGACAAACAACGTGCCGTTGTCGTATTCGCCCTCCCACTCCAGGCCATCAAGGGTGATGTCGCCACCCGGCACCGTGCTGGTGCCGCCACCAAATTCAAGGTAGAGGCCCTCACGCCAACTGCTGGAGGAGGTTTCGTCCTGAGCGGTAAGGCCGGCGGACACCATCGTGAAAGCCAACCCGAAGGTCAGCCAGTTTCGCAGATTCGTTTTCATGATATGAAACGCTTCACACCCACCGCGGCGACGGAACCTTACCGTTGCGCGGGAGAACCCTTCAGAACGAGACGGTCGATGGAAGACGGCCCTACTCTGCCAAATCCTCCGTTAACGGAGCGTGAAACCTCCGTTCATTCGCCGCCAATTATGCGAACGGCGCTCCGGCACGCTTGTCACGTATTACGTTACAAATGAGGTGAGGGATTAATCTACGGTTTCGGGCCGGCCACTGGCGGCGGAGGCATAGAGCGCGTTGATGATCGCCACGGCATTGCGCGCATCGGGACCCGCGATCGCCAAAGCTTGGTCGCCCTGAATCGCACCCACCAGATCGGCGATCTGACGCCGATGCCCTTCGATCGAAATCCCTCCCGGATTGGAGGCCCCGGAACCCAACTCGGATTCGCCGGCGAGGATGGATTGATCCTCGGGTCGCTCATCGCGGAAAGACCAATCCGTGATGACGCCGTCCTCCAAACGCGCCGACCCCAACTCCCCGCACAATTCGATCCGCATCGCCCAGCCCGGCCACGCCGCGGTGGTGGCCTCGATGGTGCCGAGCGCACCGTTGGCAAATCGCAGACTGGCCACGGCGGTATCCTCAACTTCGATACTTTGGTGCACGCGCCGCGTGGTGAACGCGGAAATCGTTTGGGGCATGCCGGCCAACCACTGCAGCAGGTCCACGCCGTGAATGCCCTGATTCATCACCGCCCCGCCGCCGTCGTATTGTTGGGTCCCCTTCCAATTTGAGCCCGTGTAGTAGGTTTCGTCGCGAAACCACTTCACGTAACAACCGGCGGAAGTGAGTTGGCCAAAGCGTCCGGCCTCCACCGCCGCCTTCAAAGCCTGCGCGCCCGCACTGAATCGCTGCTGAAAAATGGGGGCGACCTTTACGCCCGACTGCTCCGCCGCGGCCAGGAGCTGATCGACGCGCGCGGTGGTGATTTCGACCGGCTTCTCGATGACCACGTGTTTGCCGGCAGTGATCGCCGCCAAGGCCGGTTCCAACTGCGCGCCGCTCGGGGTCGTGATGCAAAGCACATCGACGTCGTCCCGGGCGACCAATTCTTCGACCGACGAGGCGACCACACTGCCGCCATGCTTCGCGTTAAAATCGCCCCCCCGCTCGGCCGACCGACTCACGACCCCGCGCAAGGTCGCACCGTCGACTGCCGCAATCGCCTGAGCATGCACACCGGCAATCATGCCTGTTCCCACAATGCCAAATCCGAGGGGTTGTTCTGCCATGGGACCGAGTCAGATTTCTTCCGCGAGCGGCGTCGAGGAGAACCGCCAGTCATCGGTAGTTTTGTTATCTCCGAAATCATCCCTATCGGTTTGATGACTCGAACGAGGGCCTAATCCAGGTGGAGCGCGGCACTACGGTCCGCCGCAGGAATCGATTGCACCCCTTGGCACGTTTCCCGCAGCGTGCGTTTCCGTCCCGTCGCGGCCGGATCATTCTGCCATGCCCATTCTGGAAAACATCTTCGGCAATCCGCTCATCGTTCTGTTCACCGTCATCGGTGCGGGGCTGTTGTTTGGCAGCGTCACGATCAAGGGGATCAATCTGGGCAGCTCGGGAGTGCTGTTTTCCGCGTTGTTGGCCGGCCATCTGGGGCTCGAGATTCCGGGCGGCGTAGGCAACTTTGGTTTGGCGCTGTTTGTCTACTGTGTGGGCATCGGCGCCGGGCCGCGTTTTTTTCCGGCGCTCGCCCGTGAAGGTGGCGGCTTGGCCAAACTCGGTTTGGTCATCGTCGTCAGCGGGGCGACCTTGGCCTGGTTGCTCAGTCAGGCGTTTGATTTACCCGCCGCGCTCAGTGTGGGTCTGTTTGCCGGCGCGCTCACCAGCACTCCGGCTCTGGCCGCAGCGTCGGAGGGAGGCGGCGCCACCGCCCAGGCCGTCGCTATCGGTTATGGTATCGCCTATCCGCTGGGCGTGATCGGGGTGGTGCTGTTTGTGCAGTTGGTTCCGCGACTGCTCAAAGCCGATCCCAGCGAACAAGCCGAAGAGGACATCGCCACGGCTACCCAAGGCGTGCAGAACATCCTCATCGAGGTGACCAACGCGAACCTAGTCGGGCGGCACATCGATGAAGATGTGCTGGCGGGCTATTCCTGCCGGATCTCCCGCGTGGTGCGCGGCGGCCGACTGCACCCGCTCGGTTCGGGCGACACCTTTGCGTTGGGTCAGCGATTGCTGATCGTCGGCCGGCCCCATGATACCGCGTTGGCCACCACGTTTTTGGGACAACGCAGCGACGAGACGTTTGTGTCCGATACCGACAACGAACGCGAGCGACTCGTCGTAACCAACAAGCGGCTCGGCGGAAGCAGCCTGCGGGAGTTGGCGTTGCTACGGAATTTCGGCATCGTCATCACGCGCATCAGCCGACTCGGCCAGGAGTTCGTGCCCACGCCCGATACCAAGTTGGAAACCTACGATGTGCTGACGTCGGTAGGGCAGGCGGATGACCTCAAAAAATTTGCCGAGCATATCGGCCACCGACCGCAGGCGTTTGATCAGACCGACCTCATCTCCATGGCGCTCGGACTCAGCGCCGGCATCTTCGTGGGCATGGTTCCGATCAGCCTGCCGGGCGGCACGCCCATGACGTTGGGGCTGGCGGGCGGACCTTTGTTCGTCGCCTTGGTCCTTGGCTATTTTGGTCGGGTGGGTCGGATCGTCG
This sequence comes from uncultured Opitutaceae bacterium, assembly GCA_937128785.1. Classification (GTDB taxonomy): domain Bacteria; phylum Verrucomicrobiota; class Verrucomicrobiia; order Opitutales; family Opitutaceae; genus Actomonas. The sequence goes on from CAKZMS010000701.1 coordinate 10,128, forward strand.
GCCACATCCCTCGGCCCACGCGCATGCTGCTACAGGAATTGGGACTGGTATTGTTTTTGGCCAACGCGGGCATCGTGGGTGGCGAGAATCTCGCCGTTACCATCCGAGAGTATGGGGCCATCGTATTTTTGGTCGGAGCGATCATTACCCTCGGTCCGGTCCTCATTTCCTATCCGGTGGCGCGTAAGGTTCTGGGCCTGTCCCAAGCGCAGACGCTGGGCGGAATCTGTGGCGGCATGACCAGTACCCCCGCCCTGGGAGCGCTCACCGAATCCACGCCGTCCCAACAACCCATCGC
>CAKZMS010000702.1 GCA_937128785.1 uncultured Opitutaceae bacterium
CAGCCAAGCCGGACCCCGACCGTTACCTCGCCGCCGCCGCCCATTTTGGCGTGGAGCCCTCCCGCGCCGTGGTGATCGAGGACAGCGCCACCGGGGCGACGGCAGCCGCTCGCGCCGGGATGCGTTGCCTCGGCTATGCCGCCCATGACGATGGTGCGCGGCTGACCGCAGCGGGGGCGGAACTCTTCGACAGCATGTTCGCGGTGCCCTTGCTGATTGGCCTCGCAGAGGCGGCCGAATGATCCTGCCAGACCATCACTGTCCCGGCTGCGGCGCGTCGCAAAAGGCGTTTCCCCGATACCCATGGCATTTCTGTCAGGGCTGCCTGCGACTGGCCCGTACCGGCAGGGGACAGGCGCTGGACTTCGCCAATGCCTCGCTTGGCGGCGGGCTGGTCTGGCGCATCAGCGGGCAGGAGGAGTGGCAAGACGCAACCCGCGTTCTGTGCCTGATCCATGACCGCCCCGTTCTGGTGCATGAGGCTCGGGGTGGCGGTGTGGTGGCCGAACCCGTGCCGGAACTGCCACTGACCCACCTGCATGGCCTCGTGGATCTGCGCAAAGCTTAGGAAACAAGCCCTAGCGGTGCTTGTCCCCGTGGCCACAATATGCGACCGTCCCGGCCAATCAGAACACAACAGAGCAGCCCGACCGTCCCCCATGCCGGCCCCTTCCGATTTGCTATCTTCCGTCTTCGGGTTTTCCGCGTTCCGTCCGGGACAAGAGGAGATCGTGGATGCCGTGACCGCAGGGCGCGACGTGCTGGCCATCATGCCGACGGGCGGCGGCAAGTCGCTCTGTTTCCAGCTGCCCGCCTTGTGCCGCGAAGGGCTCACTGTCGTCATCTCCCCCCTTATCGCGCTGATGCGCGACCAGGTGCGGGGGCTGAAAGAGGCGGGGGTCGAGGCGGGGGCGCTGACCTCTGGCAATACCGAAGAGGAAACAGACGCGGTTTGGCGCGGGTTGGTTGAAACGGTCAAAGGGGGCGGAAAACTTCACTTGATGGGTATCGTTTCCGACGCGGGGGTGCAGGGCATGCTGGAGCATCTCTACGGGATTCTGCGCCAGGCCAAGGCGGACGGAATTTCCGATGTATTCATTCACGCGTTCACCGATGGCCGCGATACTCCGCCCCAAAGCGGCTTGGAATATGTGCGCCAGGTGGATGCCAAATGTGCCGAGATCGGGGTCGGTAAAATCGCATCCGTGTGCGGTCGTTTCTGGAGCATGGACCGGGACAATCGTTGGGAACGGGTGCAGAAAGCCTACGATCTTCTGACCGGCAAGGCCGCCGTCGCCACCGCCGGGAGCGCCGTTGACGCGGTGAGCAACTATTACGATGCGCCGCTGAGCGAAAGCCAGGTGGGCGATGAATTTGTGGCGCCGACCGCGATCGTGGATGGTGAGGGCCGGCCTCTCGCCGTGTTCGAAAACGGCGATGCCGTGTTGTTTTATAACTACCGCGGCGACCGACCGCGTGAGATTACCAAGGCGTTTGTGCTCGATGATTTTGACGGCTTCGACCGGGGCGAGAAGCTCGACCTCAACTACTGCACCATGACCGAGTATGAAAGCACCCTGCCGGTTAAGGTGGTTTCGCCAAAGCCCGAGAAATTAAAGAACATCCTCGGCGAAGTGGTGGCCAATGCCGGCATCAAGCAGTTCCGCTGCGCCGAAACCGAAAAGAACCCCCACGTCACGTTTTTCTTTAACAACTATCGCGGCGACCCGTTCCCGGGCGAAGACCGCGCCTGCCCGTCGAGCCCGCAGGTGGCGACCTACGATCTGCAGCCCGAGATGGTGGCGGACCAAGTTACCGCCGCGGCCAAGGCTGCGATCCTGTCGGGTGACTACGGTCTGGTGGTCGTCAACTACGCCAACCCCGACATGGTGGGACACACCGGTAATCTGGAGGCGGTGAAGAAGGCCGTGGAAGCGACTGATGCCGGTGTGGCGGAATTGCTTGAAGCACTCGCCTCGATGGGCGGCAAAGCGATTGTCACGGCCGATCACGGCAACTGTGAGCAAATGTGGAATCCTGAAACCGAAGGTCCGCACACGGCCCACACGCTCAATCTGGTCGAGCTTCTGGTGGTGGGCGAAGGACTGTCACCGGACAACACTCCGATGCGCTCCGGCGGCCGTTTGGCCGATATCGCGCCGACCGTGCTGGATCTCATGGGACTGCCCAAGCCGGAGGAGATGACCGGCGAGAGCCTCATTGCCAAGTAGACCGGTTTTACCGCCGGGTCGCGGATTAATCGGCGGCCCGGCCGCTGAATTCTTCAACCCACGCCCAGTCCCATGCGTCGCTACCGTGTCGACCGGGGGTGGACCTGAACACGAGAATGCCGGGAGTATCCGCAGGTAAGGTGACCTCAGCCGTCTGCCGTCCCCGGTCAGCTGGATTCTGCAACGGTTCGAGCACGCGTTGGAATAACGTCACGATTTCACCTGAAGGGGTTTCCAATTCCAGCACGAATCCGACCCCGTCGGTCCGGTTGCCGGCGACCGTATCATAGGCCGCATCTTCGATCCCGAAACTGAACGAAAGGGTGCTCAGGTGGGCGGGGCGGGGCCAATGGATATTTGAAGGGCTGTGCATCAACCAACGACCCGGGTCCGGGCTGGTCACGGGTTCGCCGCTGGGACCAGAGCTTGATTCGGCGAATACAAAATCATCGTTGATACGGAGGTAGGGCATGTCGGCAACCGCCTCGATCGGTCCAAGATAGAACAAGTCGTCATGCACGTTCCCGTTTTGTCCGGTGGAGAACTGAAACTCGAGCAGCCCGCCTTCGCGGCGCGGCAACGGAACGTCTTCGTTTTGCCGTTCCTGGAAAAGGTCGCTGCTGCCGTGGGTGTTCCGCTTGAGCCAGATTCGTTCCCTTTGGCCCTCGCTACTGATCCAGTTCAGGGCGAGGTCATAGCCGTCGGCGAGGTGAATCAATTCGGGGTGCATGCCGTGGGAAAACCGGAGGTTTTCAATGCCGGCAGGATACTTGTAGACCAGACGGGCGGGTGCCCGTAGCAGCCAGGCCCCTTCCAACCCACCGTAGGGTTGCGCGGGGGTTGCGTAGGAATACGACGCTTGGGGCGGGGTGGTGAATTGGTCGAAAGTCAGAGTCGGACCCTGATGCGAAGCTCCGGCGAAAGCCGCCTCGAATGCGGCGAAGTCGAAGGGTGCACTCTGCCAGGATTTTCCGGGCCCGGTCGCCCGCGCTGAGATCGAATCACGCTCGGCCACTCCGGCAGGAACTACGCTGCTTTCGGCCGCAATAGAAGGAGACTGCAGTAAGCCACTCAAGGATAGTGCCACTGCGACCACCGCAGTTAGCTATGTCTGGGTTGAGATGGATGGCATGCGGATTCCGTGTTTCGACGCCTATCAGCAGGAGTGAGATCGGGCAGAACGAGTAACGCGGACCGAAACTGCAAATTATCCGTACTCC
>CAKZMS010000703.1 GCA_937128785.1 uncultured Opitutaceae bacterium
AACAAGAGACGAATTTTAAGCAATCAAGACATAAAGGACGCCACATGTTTGGACACGGCACGCCCATTCCAATGCAAGCAGGTCATGCAAACCCCCTGACGGGGGCGGCGCATGTTCCGGGGGACAAATCGATTTCACATCGGTCCCTAATGTTTGGGGCCATGGCGGTGGGAAAAACCGAAATCTTTGGCCTGCTTGAGGGCGAGGATGTGCTGGACACGGCCAAGGCAATGCGCGCCTTTGGGGCCGATGTTACACAGCATGGGCCGGGGCATTGGACCGTACATGGCGTGGGTGTTGGGGGTTTGGCCGAACCTGATACGGTGATTGATTGCGGCAAGTCAGGAACAGGCGCGCGTCTGATCATGGGGATGATGGCCACATCGCCCATCACGGCGACCTTTACAGGGGACGCCCGTTTGAACACACGCCCGATGGCACGGATCACCGATCCATTGGCGCTGTTTGGGGCGCAATCCGTGGGGCGATCACAGGGGCGTTTGCCATTGACGATTGTTGGGGCCGAAAACCCTGTGCCTTTGGAATATCACTTGCCTGTCGCCTCGGCGCAGGTGAAATCGGCCGTTTTGTTGGCAGGCCTGAATGCGCCCGGCAAAACCGTGGTTGTTGAACCCAAGGCGACGCGCGATCATACCGAACGTATGCTGCGCGGCTTTGGCGCCGAATTAACGGTTGAGGATACGAATGAGGGGCGTGTAATCACCCTGACGGGGCAACCAGAACTACAGCCGCAAACAATTCATGTGCCACGTGATCCATCCTCGGCCGCTTTTCCCGACGGGTGAATCAACACGGCGCCTTCGCCTGCCTTGGGGTGGGCAGTTTGCTCGGGTTGCTCTACGTGCTGTTTACGGCGGTGCCACCGCTGCAACCCTACCTGCCGGAGTGGTTTGTCGCTCTGCACTTTTATGAGGTCCTGCCCTTCTTTTTCCTGTTCAACGGTGCGGTCCTATTCGGCGTCAGTTACCTGACCGCTCCCCCCACCGATCAACAATTGGCGGTGCTCAAGGCCTACACCCCCGATACCAAGACGGGGGCGGAGGGCCGACCATTGTGGCAGTCCTTTGATCTTTGGTTTGGATTCTTCTGCGGAGCTCTGGGTCTGACCTACATCGCCTTCTGATTCTCCCATGAAAAGACTCCGTTTCTTAACTCGGCTGGTCGTTGTGCTGTGGGTCATACCCGGGTTGCGGGCCGCCGAACCCGCCGCAGACCCGCGGCCCAACGTGGTGTGGCTGATAGTGGATGACATGAATTTGTTCGGGTTCCTGCACGAGCAGCCGGGGATGATCACGCCCAACATGGATCGGTTGCGGGAGCGCGCTGTCACGTTTCCCCAAGGCGTGTGTAACGCGCCCTCCTGCGTGCCGTCCCGCGCGTCGATGTTCAGTGGGCAGTATCCCTTCACCACCGGTTCCTACTTGAATGGAAGTGATCCGTGGGAGAAACCGGTCATGGCGGGCATCGATTCGCTGCCCGAGCAATTCAAGGCCGGGGGCTACAAGGTGTGGGCCGGCGGAAAAGTGTTTCACGCCAAGCTTACGCCCGAACGCAAGGCTGCTGCGTTTGACAACGATCCCAGGGCCGGCGGCTTCGGTCCCTTTGTCTATCCGGAGGATCGATTGATTGGATCTTGGGGAAAATGGTGGGGGTCCAGTGCCTGGGATGGTCCTGACTCGGACTTTCCCGACAACCGGAACACCGATGATGCCATGGCGTTCTTGGGTGAGGAGCATCAGGAACCGTTTTGTTTGATACTGGGATTGTGGCGTCCGCACACCCCATTCACCGCGCCCCGGCGTTTTTTTGAAATGTATGACAAGGATACGTTGCCGTTTCCGCCGGCGTCTTGGTCGGAGGATGACATGGCCGATGTGCCGGAGATGGGGCGACGCCTTTCCAGCGTTTGGGGGCAGCGATGGGAGCGGACGGGAGCGGATGATCCCGAACTCTGGCGTCAGATCTTGTGGGGTTATTACGCCTGCACCTCTTTTGCTGACTACAACATCGGCCGGGTCCTCGATGCGCTGGCCGAGAGCGCCTACGCCGAAAACACGATGGTGGTTCTTGTCTCCGACAATGGCTACCACGTCGGAGAAAAGAACCACTTTGAGAAATCCACGCTATGGAGCACGTCAGCGCGGATACCCTTCGCGGTGCAACTGCCGGGCGGAGTGAACGGCGGGCGGACGAGTCAGGCCACCGTGGGGCTGATTGACCTGTTCCCCACCCTGATGGACTACTGCGGCCTGCCTGCTCCCCGCCAACGCATCGAAGGCAAATCGATGCGGGAGGTATTGGAGAATCCGTCAGCGAAATGGTCGCGGCCGGGTATCACCGTTTACGAGGAGAACATGTTCTCGGTGACCGACGGTCGGTTTCGCTACATCCGTTATGCGGACGGTTCCGAAGAGCTTTATGATCTTTCCGACGATCCCTATGAGTTTACCAATCGGGCGGAGGATCCCCGGTTGGCCGATGTGAAAGCGCGGCTCGCACGATCCCTGCCGGAGTATTGGGCTCCCACCATGGGTGGTCGCGAGGGCTGAACGCAGCAACAGAGTCCCCCGCGATTTATCCGGGCAAAAAAATCGGCCGGCCCCGTGAGGGACCGGCCGCTGACACCGTCTTACCCTACCCGGATAGGGCGGCTCAGAAGTCGATGTCGAATGACAGGATGTAGGTGCGGGGCTCGTAGCCGGCCCAGACCAACGCGCGGCCCGTGGTGCTCCGGTCCGTGACATAGAGGTCGGAGTTGTCGAGCAGGTTGCGCACGTTGAGCTGCAACCGGTAGTTCCGATCAAAGATCTTGCCGCGGTAGGCGATCATTGCATCCACGAAGAACTCGTCGTCATTGAAATACGGATTCGACAAATCGAGCACGGTCAGCGTCTGGCCGGCTTCCTCCACGGTGGTGCGTCCGTAGCCGACGATGCCCGCATCGCGGTAACGCACGGAGCCGCCCACCCGGAATCCCTGCAGCTTGCCTTCATTGAAGGAGTAGCTGGTGGTGAAGTTCATGCGCCATTTGCGCACGTTCGGGGCGGACACGCCGTTGAGCTGGTTGATGCGCGACTTCACGTTCACGAGGTAGTTGCGCTCCCAATACTCCTGGTAGGTTTCGTTGTTCGCCCCATCGGAGTAGCCGACGTTTTCCCAACCACTGAGGGGTTGATCGACTCCCGGAGTGCCCAGCGTGGTGCGATAGGCCACTGGGGCGCCGGTGTCGTCCACTTCCAGCATACCGGTCGAGGGGTCGGTGCGGGTGAAACCCGCAGCAATCAGCTGATCATAGGTGGGCCCGTCGCCGATTTCGGGATCCGGCCACCACTCGATGACGGGCTTGTATTGGCCGTCAAGGTCCTCGAGGTTCCACTGGATGTCCTGCCAAAAGGCCTGACGATTGTCCCCCCACTCGATGTAGGATTCG
>CAKZMS010000704.1 GCA_937128785.1 uncultured Opitutaceae bacterium
ATGCCGAAGATCTTATTGATCCAGATCTGCCGGGCCTCGGGCGTGCGATCAACCCGGGAGAGGGCACGCCAGTTGGTGATGCGCATGATAGGTGTGTCATCCTGCTCGAAGCGGCGCGGATAGTAGTGCTCCCACACCAGTCGGCGGTGGCCGAATGGGATCAGCACTTCGGCCGCGTGGATTTGATCGACGGGCGTGCCGACCTCGAGCACTTCGGCGAGGGTGGCGACGGCTCGTTGGGTGAGTTTATCAGACGACGCGGCGGCGTTTCCAACGAAGGCGAGGGCGACCAACAGAACTGGGATGGGGCGGGGCATGAAAATTCAGTGGGATAAATTGAATCAAGGGGCGGCCGAATCTTGCGCTGACGTCCGGGGTTAAGCAACTTGATCCCATGCTACGGGCCATTGTCACGGGAGGTGCCACCAATATTGGTCGAGCGATCACGGAAAGGTTTTTGGCCGATGGAGCCCGGGTAGTGGTGGGTCAACCCGATGTGGCGGTGGCGCAGCCGCTGGTGGATCGCTTCGGCGATCGCGTTATCCCCCTCCCGGTCGATGTGGGGGATGCTGCGCAGTGTCGTCGGTTTGTGGATGCGGCGGCCCAACAATTGGACGGACTTGATGTGTTGGTGAACAACGCGGCCATCACCGGCGCGGGGGCCTTGGCCAGGTTGGCCGATGTGAAGCCGGAGGATTTTGACCGTATGGTCGGCGTGAACCTGGGCGGGCCCGTTTTCTGTTCGCAGGCCGCGGTGCCGGCAATGAAGGCATCCGGCGGAGGCGTGATTGTGCAGGTGTCCTCGGTCAATGCCTACAAGCCGCAGCCGGGGGCGTCGCTCTATGCGGCGACGAAAGCGGCGCTGGTTTCACTCACCCAATCGATGGGCCGGGAGTTGGCTGCCGACGGCATCCGGGTGGTGGCCGTCGCGCCCGGTGATATTCGCGTCGATACGTCCGCGGGCTCGGCGGAGGTCATGGCCAAAGCAGGGTTGGATTCCGGGATCGAGGCGCAGACTCCGCTGGGGCAGGGGGAGCCGGCCGACGTCGCCGAGACCGTGGCCTTTCTTTGCTCCGGCACAGCCAAGTTCGTGACCGGCACCACCTGGACGGTGGACGGCGGCCTGCTCGCATGAACCACGCTCGTTCAGATCGGAACGACGACGAACAATGCGTCCCCGGTTTGAACCGCGTGCTGATGACGGCGCAGCACTACGGTCCCCGCGCTTTCGGCGAGCACCGGGGTAGCGGTGCCGGGGTCAGCTGCGGTCACCGTGCCGAGGGTGTCGCCGACGTCGACCGTCGTGCCCAGGTTCACCGTGGGTTCGAAGGTGCCGGCGTGCGGCGCAGGGTGGTGGACCTGCAGATGGGTTTCCTCGGCCTCGGTCGAATGGTAGCACGGTTGGGGGGCGAGCGGACCAAGGGTGTCGTCGAGACAACCAATTTCGATCAGCAGGTTTTGCAGTCCGTTGTCCAAGGCGACGAGATCCTCCTCTCGCAATCCTCCCGCGCCGCGGCTCTCGGTATAAATCGCCGCGACCTTGCGCTCGTATGCCGCGCTCAGGGTGCGCCCCGGGAGGAACGGTCCGGACCAGCACCAAAGGCGGTCGAAGCATGCGGCCATCGCGCGCTGGGTGGCATCGATGGCAGCATCGCCGCCGGCGATGAATCCGACCCAGGGATGAATTTCGAGTGCGTGCCCGCCGCTGTGGAGATCGACGTAGTGGGAGGCGTGAGCGAGCACGTCCGTATCAAACAGATGGGCCAAACGCGCAGTGGGCGATCCCTCCGGCGAGCCGGGAAAGGCGCGCGCCAAATTTCCGTCGTCGTCGGGATGGCATCGGAGGTCAGCGGCGAAGGCGGCCTCGTTGAGCACAGGAATCAACACGACGGTTCCACAGAGATTTGCGGGAGGCTCGGTGTCCGTCCAGCAGCGGAGCACAGCAGGCCCCTCATATTCGTCGCCGTGGGTCGCGCCATTGAGGACGAGGGTCGGCCCGGGTTGGCTGCCTCGCCAAATCCAAGCGTCGAATCCCACTTCGGCATCGCCGAAACGAAGTTGATGGGATCCGGCAGGAAGATCGGACCACGCAATCGAATTTGCACCGGAAGGGTCTGCCGTCATGACTGATGAAGAGATGAATGACGCATGGGGCTATATCAGTCCGAACCGAATTGGGGAGCAACTGAGTATCACGATGTCGGGCATAAAGCCCGACTCACGGCCAAGCGATGGAACGCCACGGTGGGTCGGGCTTTATGCCCGACAAGGAGAATGGTCATGAGCATTTGGAACTACGCCGAACGCTGGTCGGCCCCGCCGCGGGAAATTGCGGTGACCATGGGTGAAGGCAACACGCCGCTCATCCGTTCCACCCGCATCGGGCCCGCGCTCGGGCTCGAAAACCTCTGGTTCAAGTACGAAGGCGGTAACCCGACCGGATCCTACAAAGACCGGTTCGCGGCTGCGGCGATCACGCACCTGAAGGCGGACGGCAAGCGCGCCTGTCTCGGCACCTCCAGTGGCAACACGGGGGCCGCGGTGGCGGCCTATTGTGCGCGGGCCGGGATGGCCTGTCATCTCGCGATTGTGGAAGGCGCGCCGGAAGGAAAGCTGCGCCAGATGCGGGCGTATGGCGCGCACCTGTATCGGGTGAAGGATTTTGGGAAGTCCCCGACTGTGAACGACGAAGTCATGACGGGACTGCGCGCGTTGGCGGCGGAACTGCAGGCGGGTTTTGAAGTGAGTGCCTTTGCGCTTTCCCCGCGGGGGATGGCGGGGGTGAAGACGATGGGTTACGAACTCGCCGAGGCGTTTCCCAAAACCCCCTTCACCGTTTTCAGCCCGGCCGGTGGCGGGGGACTGACGTTGGCAGTGGCCCGAGCGATTACGGAATCCGGTGGGGGCGCACGGGTGCACTGCGTCCAGCCGGTCGGCAACGATACGATCGCGACGCCGTTGCGCAACGGAGCGGATCAAGCGGTGACAGTCCAATCGACCACGGCGATCAGTGGGCTGCAGGTGGGCAGCGTGCTGGATGGCGATGACGTGATTGCGGCATGTCGGTCGCAGGGTGGCACCGGTTATGTGGTCACTGACGAGGCGGCGTTTGCGTGGCAGGCGAGATTGGCGACTGACGAAGGGATTTTTTGTGAACCGGCATGTGCAGTGAGTTTGGCGGGCGCGGCCGCGGCGGTTGAGGCGGGCGAGATTGATCCGACCGAGCACGCGGTATGTTTGATCACCGGTGTAGGATTTAAGGACGAGCTCTCGGTGCAGAAGATGACCGGCGAGGCCCCGACTCCGCTTGTTCCCACGTTCACTGATTTTGCCGCTGCGGTGCGCGCGGCGCATTAATCACCCCATCACGAAGAAAGAAGATGAATTTCCCAAACACCCTCAGGTTGGTCGCGGTTGGGTTGGGTTTGCCCCTAGCTGCGCCGGCGACCGTTACCGACATCGGCACGCAGCGAGAGTTGTTCGTCGAGGACAGCTTGATTGAGCGATTGGAGGGTGGGGCGCAGCTGGGGATGCATGAACCCATTCCACGCGAGATTGCCATCGTGCACGAGGCCCCGTGGGAAGGCACTGGCAGCGGTTATCACAGCGTCTTCGAAGACGACGGGCTTTACCGGATGTATTACAAATCCTGGCAGTTGGATCCGCTGAACGCGGCTCAGCGTGATCCGAACGATCCGCCCAATCCGCGGTTCTCGGCCTACGCGGAAAGCGACGACGGGATTCACTGGCGGAAGCCGGAGCTCGGGCTGCATGCCTTCGAGGGCAGCACGGCCAATAATATTGTGATGCTTTCGGAGACGGTGGGCGCGGTGGAAGTGGATGCGGCGCATCCGGCATTTTTTAAAGACACCAACCCCGCCGCTCCCGCCGACGCCCGCTACAAGGCGTTCTTTCGGTCCAACGGCGATAAAGGCCTGTTGGCTTTCAAGTCGGCCGACGCGTTGCGGTGGGTGCCGATGGCGGATCACCCCGTGATTACGGATGGGGCATTCGATTCGCAGAATCTCGCATTTTGGGACGAAGTTGCCGGCGTCTACCGAGCCTACTGGCGCAGCTTCACACCACCGGAGAAGGAAGGTGATACGGGCCTGCGTTCCATTCGCACGGGAACGTCTCCGGATTTCATCAACTGGGAAGTGATCGGAGATCTGACCTATGCCGATTCGCCCCCGGAACAGCTTTACACCAACCAGATCAAAGCCTACCCGCGAGCGCCTCACCTCTTGATCGGGTTTCCTAATCGCTACGTTGAGCGCGGTCACGAACATGAACCCGCGATGGATGCCGCCTCCGCCCGGATTGCCGGCAACCAAGCCGCCGACGAAACGCGTAGTGCGCACTGGTCGCATGCAATGAAGTCCTTGCCGGAACGGGAACACCGTGAGTTTCGCGCCGAGGCCCGTGAGCGTTATGGCACGGCCATGACGGAGTCGTTGTTCATGGCGAGCCGCGATGGCGTGCACTTCAAGCGTTGGAACGAAGCGTTTTTGGCCCCCGGGATCGAGCGTCCGGGCACGTGGAACTACGGCCACCAATACATTGCCTGGCACGTGGTCGAAACCGAGTCGGCTCTGCCGGGCGCCCCGCGCGAGCTCTCCCTCTACGCGGTGGAAAGCTACTGGACGGCGCCTGGAAGTGCCCTGCGACGCTACACGTTGCGACTGGATGGCTTCGTTTCGGTCCGGGCTCCGGCCACCGGAGGTGAGTTGATCACCAAACCGATTCGATTCGACGGGACCGAGCTGGCCCTGAACTTCGCGACCTCGGTGGCGGGCAGCGTGCGGGTGGAGATCCAGGATGAAGCCGGAATGCCGCTGCCGGGGTTCACGTTGGCCGACTCTGCGCCGCTATATGGCAACACGGTCGATCGAGCGATCGCCTGGAAGCATGGGGGAGACCTCGGGGAACTGGCGGGCAGGGTGGTGCGGTTGCGATTCGTGCTGCACGATGCCGACCTCTACGCCTACCGCTTTCGGGACTGAACGCATTGAACTGTTTCACCATGGGACGCTTTGAGCTGCGGACGTAGGAGGGAAACGCTCCATCGTGTTCATTGGTTGGTCCCAATGGGCCTCGGGTCGATGCGTCGATTCGGGGCCCGACGGGAGTGACATCTCGGTGAAGACACTTTGAGATAGCACCACTTCCCCATGATCGATTCCCACCAACATTTTTGGCAGTATTGTCCCGAGGACTACGATTGGATTGACGACAGCATGGCTGTCATTCGGCGGGACTTTGGCCCGGATGACCTCGCGGCCGTGGCTGGAGAGGTGGGCGTCACGGGTTCGGTGGCGGTGCAGGCCCGGCAGAGTGTGGCGGAGTCGCAGTGGCTGTTGGACCTCGCCGGGCAAAATAGCTTCATCCAAGGCGTGGTGGGCTGGGTGCCTCTAGCGGAAAGCAACGTCGCCGAGCACTTGGATCAATTCGCGCAAAACCCGGTTTTCAAAGGCGTGCGCCATGTGGTGCAGGGAGAGTCGGATCCCGGGTTTCTGGCGCGGGATAATTTTAATGCCGGCATTGAGGCAGTCACTTCGCATGACCTGGTCTACGATGTCCTCATCAAGGCGCCTCAGCTCGAGGCCTCGATTGCTTTTGTGGACCAACATCCCAATCAACGCTTCGTGCTCGATCATATCGCCAAGCCGGTGGTGGCAGGGGCACCTCCGTCGCCCTGGCGGGAACAGATTGCCGAGCTCGGCCAGCGCGAGAATGTGAGCTGCAAGTTTTCAGGCGTGGTGACCGAGGTGCCGGGAGAAGCCTGGTCACCCGATCTCATCGAACCGTATTGGGATGTGGTTCTGAATGCGTTTGGGGCGGACCGGCTGATGTTCGGATCCGATTGGCCGGTGTGTCTGGTGCGGACCAGTTACCTTCGCTGGCTTCACGTGGTGAGCTTGTTTGCTTCGAAACTATCGACCGACGAGCAGGCGCGCGTGATGGGTGGCACGGCAACCCAAGTGTATCGCCTGGAAGGGTCGTCGTGATGGGCGGCAGCTTGATCTGTCTTTCCACTCCGCTGTTTTTTTTGACCACAGATTCCACCGAAATCCACAGATTGCTTCCGCCGTCGCTGAAGCTATGGCGGACAGGGACGCACCTAAATTACCCTAAAGCATTCCGCTGCTCAGAAAGCAGGCCTCCTGCCTTTCAGATCTGTGCAAATCAGTGAAATCTGTGGTTAACTAAAATCCTGCTTCTCAGTCCGCCTTCCCCTCCATGTTTAAGACTCTTGTATCCCTGTTCTTCGGTGCGTGCTTCGCGCTCAATCTTTTCGCTGCCGACCATCCCAACGTCGTTCTTATCATCACGGATGACCAAGGTTACGGAGACCTTTCGGCGCACGGAAATCCGATCCTGCAAACGCCGGAGATGGATCGCCTGCACGCGGAGTCCGTGCGACTGACCGACTACCATGTGAGTCCGACCTGTGCGCCGACCCGCGGAGCCATGATGAGCGGGCACTACACCAATCGAGCGGGTCCGTGGCACACCATCAAAGGTCGGTCCTTCCTACGGGTGGGCGAGGCCACGCTCGGCGAAGTGTTCGCAGCGGCAGGCTACGGCACGGGCCTCTTCGGTAAGTGGCATTTGGGGGACAACTATCCCTATCGACCGGAGGATCGCGGATTCACGGAAACGGTGGTGCATGCCGGCGGAGGCGTGGGCCAGACCCCGGACCTGTGGGACAACGCCTACTTCGATGATGTCTATCGCCACAACGGAGAGCCCAAAAAATTTGCGGGTTACTGCACCGATGTCTATTTTCAGGAAGCGCGTCGATTTATGGCGGAAGAGCAGGCGGCGGGCCGGCCGTTCTTTGCCATGATTTCCACCAACGCGCCGCACAGCCCGTTTCACGTGGTGGAGCGCTACTCGCAACCGTATCTCGACGCGGGCCTGAGTGAACGGGAGGCGATCTTTTTTGGCATGATTGCCAACATTGATGAGAATCTCGGTTCGCTCCGTGATTGGCTGGCGAGTGAAGGACTCGCGGAAAATACGATTTTCATTTTCACCACGGACAATGGCACGGCCTCCGGGGGGGGGATCTTCAACGCGGGAATGAAGGGCACGAAAACCACCCAATACGATGGCGGCCACCGGGTGCCGTTCTTTCTGCATTGGCCGGCGGGAGACATGGTCGGGGGCCGCGACGTGGACCGGTTGACGGCGCATATCGATTTGTTGCCGACGATGATCGAGCTGTGTGACCTGACCGCTCCCGCGGACTACCAGTTTGACGG
>CAKZMS010000705.1 GCA_937128785.1 uncultured Opitutaceae bacterium
CTTGGTGAACAGGGACGACATCAGGTAGTCGTTGCCGAGCTTCACCGCGTGAATCTCGCGATCATCGAGCATCTTGAGGCGTTGGCGACGGAGGCGGACCGGGCCGAGGGGAGTTTCCTGATAGTCGAGTTCTTCGAAATTGGCGGGCATGGGAAAAGCCAAGGTGAAGAGCCAAACCCAGGAGTCGACTCTTCGTTGGTCGGGATACGTCCCGGCGGGAGTGGTTTCGCGGTGCGAAATCCCGGCGGGATCCACTCCGGCGGAGTTGCCCGATCTCCGTTCCGCAAGTCGGAACTTCGTCGTCTACGAACGCAGTGAGTGGCCCGACACCCACGTGGGCTCAATTCCCTCGGTGTATTTCCAAGGCGGGCGAAAACCTGAAATCGTAAATCGTAATTCCGAAATCTGAAAGTGGTGCTCAGGAAGGGACTCGAACCCTTATGCCTCGCGGCACACGCCCCTCAAGCGTGCGTGTCTACCAATTCCACCACCTGAGCATTTAGGAGGGGAACGCGGACTAAGTAATATGCTCCGGCCCTTGTAAAGCCCTGAAATTCGTTTTCTAAATTCGCCCTTGGCCGCTGGCATCGCTACACTCAGTTTCCGTTACTCTTTCTCCCATCATGTCGCCCGAAGAAATCCAGCGCGCCCTCCTCGCTTCCTACGAAAACCAGGGAGGAATCAACCACATCGACGGCAAGAACCTGCCCAGTGACGAATCCGTCAATTGGCTCGCCGCCGAATTGATGCATCTTCTTTTCCCGGGCTACTTTGAGCACAAACCCCTCGCCAAGGACGACGTGCCGGCGGTCACCGTGGCCCGGCTCAAAACGGTCCGCAGCCGGCTGGAGGAAGAAATCGCCAAAAGTCTCAACTTCGTCGGCGACAATGAGCCCGATAAACACGCGACCGACCTGGCTTGCGCCCTCCTGGCCAAATTGCCGGAGATCCGGGACATTTGCCAAACCGACGTGCAGGCCGCCTACGAGGGAGACCCGGCAGCCCGCAGCGTGGAGGAGATCATTCTGGCTTACCCATGTGTCCTGGTGATTTCGATCCAGCGCCTGGCCCATGAGCTCTACCGACTGAATGTGCCGCTCCTGCCCCGCATGCTCACGGAATACGCCCACGAGCGGACGGGCACCGACATCCATCCCGGAGCCCAGATCGGCACTCACTTCTTCATCGATCACTGCACCGGCGTCGTCATCGGCGAAACGGCCCGTATCGGCAACCACGTGAAGATCTATCAGAATGTCACCTTAGGGGCCAAATCGTTTGAGCTGGATGAGGACGGCAATCCCGTGAAAGGCGTAAAACGCCACCCCGACATCGGCGATCATGTCACCATCTATCCCAGTGCCACCATCCTCGGCGGACAAACCGTCATCGGCGAACACTCCATAGTCGGCTCCAACGTTTGGCTTATGAAGTCCATCCCGGCCAAAAGCATCGTTTACTATGAAGGCGAAGGCACGTCGGTGGTGAAGGACCAGCAGTCCCGCAAAAAATCCTCCATGCCCGCCAACGTGGCGGATGACTGGATGATCTGACCACGCCCCGAGCCTGGGGTTCGCAGCGGGTGGTCTGGGAACGCCGAGCTCCCCTGTCCGCCATAGCTTCAGCGAAGGTGGAAGCTCGGCCTTGAGCCGGCTGCCTCTACTTTCGGTGGCGGTCCGCCATACCCTTGGCCAAGACCGCCGCAAAGAACGGCCCGCGATAGATCATGCCCGTGTAGAGCTGGACCAAGGTCGCCCCCGCATCGAGCTTTTCGCCTGCGCTGGCCGCATCAGTGATGCCTCCCACCCCGATGATGGGCAGTTTCCCGAGGGTCGCTCGCGAGATGTAGTTGATAACCTCGGTCGAGTGGCGCCGCAGCGGAGCCCCACTGAGGCCGCCCGCCTCGTCGACAGCGGCGAAGGGTCCCGGCCGCGCGAGCGTCGTGTTGGTGGCGATAATACCGTCGAAACCAAATTCATCAATGACGCCTAGGACTTCGTCGATTTGACGGTAGTTCAGGTCTGGCGCGATTTTGAGCAAAAGTGGACGCCGATCCGCCCCCCTGGCCGCATTGGCCGCGGCGACGGCCCCGAGCAATTCGCGCAGGCGCTTCGCATCCTGCAATTCGCGTAGCCCCGGGGTGTTGGGGCTGGAAACATTGAGCACCAAATAATCTGCATAGCCCGCCAGTAACTCAAAACTACGCAAATAATCATCCACTGCCGCGTCCAGCGCCGTGGCTTTGGATTTGCCAATATTCACCCCCAAAGGAATGCGCCGCTTTCCTCGCGGAGCCTGCTTAGCCAACCGTGCCGCCACCGCTTCGGCCCCGTGATTGTTGAACCCCATCCGATTAATGACGGCCTCGCTCTCGGGAAACCGAAAGACGCGAGGTTGAGGATTTCCCGGTTGGGCCAATGCGGTCACGGTGCCGATTTCTACGTGACCAAAGCCCATCGCCGCGGCTCCCGGCCAGGCGGTGGCATGTTTATCAAATCCGGCGGCAAGTCCCACCGTGTTGGGGAATTCGAGGCCAAAAGCCTTCACCGGCTTGAACCGATTGGCCGGCAAACGGTGCCATGCTTCCATCGCCCGGCACAGCGGCGATATCCTGCCCAAAGTGGACATCATCGTGACGCCCACTTCGTGGGCCCGCTCCGAATCCATGCGGAAGAACCAAGGTCGCATGACCTTTTCATACAAAAAATCCATCGGCAGCGGACACTTGAGTGCCGGCCCCAAAACGCAAGCGACTCCCTCCTAGACACGTCCTTAATTCTCCTCGAATTCCCACGAGGATGAATAAAAGTCACTGAAAAGTGTTTTTCGTGGTTTGACTCGCGCGTTTACCCCCCTTTTTCCTGCGACTGACCGAGCTCATCTGCATATGGCAAATTCCTCTACTACTCTCGACTGGTGCATCGTCCGCCTTGGTGAAGACCACAACTGGTGGGTTGATGAAGTCAGCGACTCCGTGCGCTGGGACGTTGACGGCCTCAGCATCGTCGATCCTCGCCAAGTCGACCACTTGATCGATGCGGTCGAACCCCTGCGCGACTACAACTTTGACGAGGATACCCTGGACGTGGCCTTCATCACCTTCCGCATCGAGAAGGATTTGGGTAAAGGTCGGGTGCGCCTCAAGCGGGTGAAGGAGTCCCTGTTCGATACCGACGAAAAACTCTTCGCCCTCCCGGACGTCGTGGACGATGAAAACGGCCGCAGTTCGTACCCTTCTGACCCCGCCACCAACCGGATACTCAGCCGATCTCTGACACGCAGACACATACAC
>CAKZMS010000706.1 GCA_937128785.1 uncultured Opitutaceae bacterium
ATTTTGGATTCGGCACCTCATCGTAGGCGCCGTCGATATGCCAGATTTCGCCCCGGCGAGTCGTGACCAGCAGGGTCTTGTCCGGTAGGGCGTGAATGCCGCTCGACTCCAGCACGATACCTTCCGGAATCGGGATGGGGGTGCGCTCCCAATAGAGACTTTCGCGGGCGACGAGCTCGTCGGATGGCTCCACAAACCGCTCCTCGGCGGACGGGTTTTGGGCGGAAAGGGTGGCCGTGCTGGCAACCCCG
The DNA here is from genome assembly GCA_937128785.1 of uncultured Opitutaceae bacterium. Taxonomy (GTDB): domain Bacteria; phylum Verrucomicrobiota; class Verrucomicrobiia; order Opitutales; family Opitutaceae; genus Actomonas. Next base: position 252 of record CAKZMS010000706.1, read on the forward strand.
AGGATGAGAATCGAACGAAGGTGTTTCATGGCCGGGGCTTACCAGACGAGGTTGTAAGAGAGGGTGACCTCTTCTTCCCACTTGGGCACGTAAAGGATGAGTTGATCGCGCCCGTTGATGTGGCGAATGAAAGGGGGGTGCGGGTTGTCGGCGGCGACATCGAGATAGTAGTGTCGGTCGCCGATCACGTAGCTCAGGCCGGCGGCGGAAGCCGTGATGGTTTCCGCTTCGGCGAGTAGGATGCCGGTCATCCAAGACGTGTGATCACCACTGAGGGTGAGCGTGCGTTGGAGCGTGCGAGGGGCGGCTTGAGTGATGAGGCGATCCTCGATGTGCAACTCGGATAGCTGGGAGAAAAATGTCGGCTCACCGCGTTCGTTGAGGGTGTATCCTTTTGACTGCCACATGGCATCCGACTCGGTGGGCCAGTCGTGGTCGCCACGCTCCAGGAGCGCGATGGTGGGATGGTCGTGAAAGGTGAGGGAAGGTCCGATCGGTTTGAGGTATTGGTTGTGAGCGCGGCCGTCCCAGAACTCTTCGAGACCGAGAAAGGGACCGTTCCAAACCCGCAACACCGTGGCGGTATCGAAGTCGTAGGCGTAGTGGACACCACCGGGGTCACCCACGGCGATGGAGTAGAGACGCTTGAGCGGATCAAAGGGGGTGAAGCCCCGTTGCACCCGGACTCTTTCGGCGGATGGGTTGGTGATGTATTGCTCCTCCTTGGTCGGCTCGGCTTCTGCCACCGGCTCCTCTTCGTCGGCCATGGCGGCGGTGAGGGTTTCGACTTCGGCCAGGTGGGATGTCTGGGCAGCGGCGGTTTCGAGCTGATGACGCGCGATGCCGGGGCCCTCGATGAACAAGGCGATCGCCGGTTTCCCCCAGTTCCCCTGGGCATAGTTGAGCTCAAATTCGTGAGTGCCCTTTTCGAGGTGAAGCGGGACGGAACGCACGCCGGGATTGATGGGGATCAAGACGTCCTGCTCGTTGACTTGGAGGGAGGTGGTGCCGCCCACGTTCGCATCGAAGGCGTAGGTGCCGGTCACGGGGACGGTCAGCTCGCCGGTATACCGGACCTTGAAGTTGCGGGCTTCGCCGAGTTGCGAGGGATCGATGGAGTCGGCGGTGACGGGGGCGGCGAAGCTGCTGTCGTCTTCGTTCGCATCGGCCTGCAATTCGCTTTGGACATTCTCCAGCGAAATGATGGTGGAAAAATCGAGAGTTTTGCGGGTGAAGTTGCGGAACGCGACCGGACCGTGATCGCCTTGAATCATGAGAGGTCCCATGGCTTTTTCGTCGCCAAACATCGCGGCCCGCGTCGGGCCGGTGACCTCGACATCCTCGTGGATGAGGAAACCGTTGTGTTCGACTTCCACGAAGCGGGCGTTGGCGGTTTTCTCGCCGGCGGCGTTGAAACGAGGGGCCCGGAAAACGATGCGCATAGTCTGCCACAATCCCGGGGCCCGCGTCGCGTTGACGGCGGGCGGTTTGCCTTCGTAGCCGGATTTGGTGTCTCGGTTCCAACGCTCGTAAACGGCTCCGGCGTCACGGACGGTGGGGTCGGTTACGCCCCAGCTATCCAAAAGCTGAATCTCGTAGCGCCCCATCAGATACACGCCGGAATTGGACTCGCGGGGCATGAGGTATTCGAACGAGAGCTCCAGGTCGGCGTGTTCCCAAGCGGACAGAAGGTGCTTGCCGGTGGTCTTGGGCGCGGTGTTCACAATGATACCGGTGCCAGCAATCGGTTCGAGGGTGATCTCGCGGCGGGGGTCACCGGCCAGAGCGGAAGCGATCTGCCAGTTGTCGCCCTTGGTGGTGAAGGCGGCCATCGAATCGAGCGGAATCGATTCGGCGGGCAGCAGCGATTTCGCCGAGAGTGACGATAGAATCAGGAGCGACGAAGCCAGCGCTCGGAGAAAGGGTAGGAGATTCATAAGTTTCGATAGAGGCCGACCTTCAGCCAGCAGATAATCAACCACGAATGGACACGAATGGCTCCGCCACCGCTACGCGATGAAATCTACCAAGATGGTTGGAATTCAGAGAAAAGGAGAAGAGTGGTCCGTCAGAATACAGGGGTGGGAGAGTGTGAAAGATGCTCAGCGTTTCGGAATCTTGTTACTTGATACTTGGAACTTGCCACTTCCAGCCCGTGGGCGTCACTCCGTGGCGCCCACGGGCTGGCCGTAGGCATCGACCTCGTGGGCAACGGCCGGTGACAGGGGCGGTTGCATCATGGCATCGATGACCGCCTGAAGTTTGGTTTTTGCGGCCACGGCAGAAGGCGTGAGGTTGTTCAACGGCAGCTCCACTTCGATGGGCAACATGAGGTCGATCTTCATGAGGCGGCCGTCGTGGTAGAGTTTGTAGTCGTGATCGAGCGCGAAGACGGATCGGCCCAGATGTTCTTTGCCCCATCCCGGGCGCGGGTCATACCACACAAAAACCGCTTCACGCGGAGCCGGGTGCGTTTCGCCGCGAAGCTGAGGTGCGAAGCTTTGACCGTCGAGTTGCCAATCTTCTGGTGCGTGGTGTCCAGCGAGCTCCAGCAAAGTCGGCACAAAATCGGAGGCGTCGACGAGGTCGCGGCTAAAGGTTTCGCCCGGGGTTCCGTTGGGCCAGCTGGCGATGAGCGGCACGCGCACGCCCGTCTGGATGGGGAACGACTTTCCGCCCTGGATCATCATGCCGCTCATGATCGAGGTGGTGTTTTTGAACGAGCCGTTGTCTGAGTAGAAAATGATCAACGTATCGTCGCGTTGCCCCATTTCCTCGAGGCCGGCGACCAATCGACCGACCAAGGTGTCCATGTATTCCACCATGTCGGGATAGTATTTGAGGTCCTCCTCAAGTCGGCGGGTCGGATCCTGCCACACCTCGGAGTCCGGCGTGGGGTTGAACGGACTGTGAGGGAGCGCCATCGGGAAGTAGACGAAAGTGGGTTCGTCGGCGTGGCGTTCCATGAACTCAAGGATGTAGTCGACGCTCAGGTCTTCGCCGTAGGTGCCGTCTTCCGTGATGAGTTCCCCGTTTTTCATATAAGTGGGATTGGCGAAACGGGATCCTTTGTCCTCGGTGTGCCCCGCGTGATAGAGCAGGTATTCATCAAACCCGGCGTCACGGGGATCCATGCCCATGTTGCGGCGCTTCTCGGCGCCGGGAAAATCGGGCGGATCGTAAGACGTGAGCTGCCACTTGCCGGCGATCAGGGTGCGGTAACCGAGGTCGCTCATCATGTGCCCGAACGTGCGTTCATCCTGGGGCATGATGCCAAACGCCTGCCAGTTCCGGTGATTGTATTTCCCCGTCATGATCTGCACGCGAGTAGGGGTGCACAGAGGTTGGGCGTAAGCGTGACTGAATTGGATGCCGTTCTTGGCCAACGCGTCGAGGTGAGGAGTGGCGTAGGTTTCACCCCCGTAACTGCCGAACGCCTCGATGCCGATGTCATCGGCCATGATCAGGAGGATGTTGCGGGGCGAGGGTTTGTCGGCCGCGAAAGCGGTGGCCGCGAGGACGATCGTCGCAAACAGCGACCGGATCAGAGCACGAAACAGGTGAGGCATAGGGCGTAACAAGGGTAAGGCGAAACGAACCAGCGTTTCTGGGGGGCAAGGTAACTTGGGCCAACGGCCTCGCAGTTGAAACGATTAACCTCGGTGCGGGCGGATTTTTTGAAATGGCTCGTCAGTGAGAAGACCCCTCGTTTTGCTCCGATTTCCCCTCTGGTTTCCCCACCATGCATTTCCTGATCTGCCCCCGTGTATCTCGGCGCCTGGCACTGTTGTGTTTCCTGTCTGTTTGGGCGCTCGCCACCGTTGCGGCCAAGCCGCCTCACATCGTGCTGGTGATGTCGGACGATCAGGGCTGGGGACAGACCGGTTACAACGGGCACGCCCTGCTCAAAACCCCGCACTTGGATGCGATGGCGGAGGCGGGAATCCGGTTCAATCGATTCTATGCGGGGGCGTCCAATTGCTCGCCGACGCGCGCCACGTTGCTCACCGGCCGCAGTAACAACCGCACCGGCGTGGCCAACCATGGCTTTCCCCTCCGGCGGCAGGAAAAGACCATCGCCCACGCCCTGAAAGACGCGGGCTACACCACCGGTCATTTTGGCAAGTGGCACCTCAATGGACTGCGCGGGGAAGGCGTTCCCATCTTCGCGGATGACCCCTTAGGTCCCGGAGTGTTTGGTTTCGATACCTGGGTGTCGGTGACCAATTTCTTTGATCTGAATCCGATCATGAGTCGCAACGGAAAGTTCGAGGAGTTTGAGGGAGATTCTTCGGAAATCGTGGTCGATGAAGCCTTGGCCTTCATGCGCGAGCATCGGGACGAACCGTTGTTGGTGGTGATCTGGTTTGGCACTCCCCACCGTCCGTTCGCGGGACTGCCGGAGGATCTGGCACCCTTCGCGGGGTTGCCGGAAAGTGAGCAACAGCAATTGGCCGAGTTGGTGGCCATGGATCGATCGATTGGCACCCTGCGGGCCGGTCTGCGTGAACTGGGCATCGCGGATAATACGCTCCTGTGGTTTAACGGCGACAACGGCGGGCTCGCCGATTTTGGCTCAAAAACGGTCAAGGGACTGCGGGGTTACAAAAACCAATACTACGAAGGCGGTATTCGCGTGCCGGGTATCGTGGAATGGCCCGCCGGCATCAGGGCGGGGCAGGTCTCCGACTTTCCGGCGGTGACGATGGATATTTTCCCGACCGTGGGTGAGTTGGTGGGGCTGGATGAATCGGTTTATCTGGAGCCACAGGATGGACTGAGTCTTGTGTCGGTGTTTAATGGATACGAAGGCCCGCGGGCGAAGCCGATTCCGTTCCACCGGGAAACCGGCACCGCCCTCATCGATAATCAGTGGAAGCTGGTTTCCGACGAAATGGAACCGATGCGTTTCGAACTCTACAATCTCGCATTGGATCAAAACGAGGAACACGACCTGATGGCGCAGCGGCCGGAGGAGGCCCACCGGATGCTGGGCTTGTGGCTCGAATTCAACGCATCACTGACTGCCAGCATGGCGGGCGCTGATTACCCGGAAGGACAGCTTCTGCCCGATCCTCCCGACCGGGCGGGCAGTGCGTGGTGGATGGCCCTGCCGCAGTATCAGCCTTACATCGAAGAGTGGGCCAAGCGGCCGGAATACCGGAAGCGTTTGGAGCGGTTGCTCAAGGAATAGTCTTCGATGAGGCCGGCGAAATTTTCACAGAAGGAAACCAAGGTAACGAAGAAGTATATGAATAGAAAATCACTCCCCAGGCTGATGGCTTTGTTGTCTCCGTTATCTTATGTAAAACCATGCGGTGGATTGGCCCTGCTGCTCGGACTTGCCCCGATGATGGCAACGGTCTCTTCAGCCGACCACCGTCCGAATGTCGTGTTGACCATGGGTGCTGATCGCAACGACCACACC
>CAKZMS010000707.1 GCA_937128785.1 uncultured Opitutaceae bacterium
GTAGGCAGGCTTGCCGTCGGACTTGATGACCACGCGGTCCTTCTCGTCGCCGTAGTCGGTGCTGCGCAGCCACCAGGCGCCGTCGGACTCGTACAGCGCGCCGGACGCCTTGAGCTCGTCGAGCGCGGCGCGGGTGTGGGCGAGCTCGGCCTCGACCTTCTCGAGGCGTGCGGCGAGCGCGGCGGCGTCCGGGGTCGGTGGGGGGGTCTGGGTGGCGGTGGTCATCATGCGCGAACCTCCGGCCTTGTGCGCCATCATCCGGGCGATCGCGAGACCCACCCGCGGTCCTTCGCCCACGGCGTAGTTGCCATCCTGCCAATCCGGATCCTGCAAGATGGCCTGGCGACCCACTTCGTTGAAGGCGATGGCTTGGGCGCTCTCCCGCGCGGTCGTGGCCATGGCCAGCAGCTTGCGAACAAACCCCGGGAAGGTGATGCCCCATTCGAGCACTTGCATGCCGCCCATGGATCCGCCCACCGCGCCGTGGAGTTGGGTGACCCCGATGGCGCGCAGCCAACGCTCCTGGGCGCGCACCATGTCGCGGATCGATACGATGGGGAAGTTGATGCCGTAGGGTTTGCCGGTATCGGGATCGGTCGAGAGCGGGCCGGTTGAGCCCTGGCATCCGCCGACCACGTTACAGCAAAGGACAAAATACTTGTTGGTATCGAGGGCCTTGCCGGGGCCGATGATGTTGTTCCACCAACCGGTCTTGCGGTCGGTCAGGCTGTGAAAGCCGGCGCAGTGATGATCGCCCGAGAGCGCGTGGCACACCAGGATGGCGTTGTCGCCGGTGCTGTTGAGCCGGCCGTAGGTTTCATACCGGAGGGTGAAGCCGGGAATCGTGCGGCCGCAGTCAAACGTGAAGGGCGCGTCCGAAACGTAGTCTTGCGGCGCGACGAAGCCGACCTCGCCGGGTTCGGCGGGCAGGTCGGCCAGACTGTCGGGATCGGAGTCGTTCACGGGAGGAGGAAGATGGGATAAAGATATCGCGGGAAGCAAGCCAGCCTGCGGGCGGAAAGATGACCAGTGGGGAGGTTGGCAGAAAAACTGGAGCGCTGTCGGGCGTAAAGCCCGACCCACCGGGTAGAGCGGATCCCACGTGGGTCGGGCTTTACGCCCGACAGCGGGAGAGGCGGTGCGTTCGTTGACAGGGGGTTAACGGACGATAGGGTCCGCCCATGCCACGCCTCGCCCGTTTTTCGCTGCTCTCGATCGGGCTCACCGCCTTCCTTATGCAACTCTCCGGACAGATCGATCGCCTCGCCAGTAAGCCTTTCGCCACGCGCGCCGAAGTCATGGCGCAACACGGCATGGTGGCCACCAGTCAGCCGCTGGCCGCGCAGATCGGACTCGACGTCCTGAAGGCCGGCGGTAACGCCATCGACGCGGCCATCGCCACCAACGCGGCCCTCGGGCTCATGGAACCCACGGGCAGTGGGATCGGCGGCGATCTCTTCGCCATCGTATGGAGCGCGAAGGACCAAAAACTCTACGGGCTCAACGCGTCCGGTCGCTCTCCGCTGGGACTGAGCTACGATCAGTTGAAGGCCGAGCTCGATGAGCTGGGCGTGGAGACGATTCCCTCGCGTGGCATGCTGCCGATTTCGGTGCCCGGCGCGGTCGATGGCTGGTATGAGCTGCACGAAAAATTCGGCCGCATGCCGATGGCCGATATTCTGGCACCGTCCATCGACTATGCGGAGAAGGGGTTCCCGCTCACCGAGCTCATCGCCTACTATTGGAAATTCGCCTACCTCTATGAAGATGTGCCCGGGGCGGCCTACGAGACGTGGATGCCTGGCGGCGTGGCGCCCAAGAAGGGTGAGATTTTCAAAAACCCTGACCTCGCCAACACCTACCGACGGATTGCGGCGGGCGGTCGCGAGGTATTCTACCGCGGCGAGATTGCTGACGAGATTGATGCTTTCATGCGGACCCACGGCGGCTACCTGCGCAAGGCTGACCTGGAGGCTCACACTTCGACCTGGATTGATCCCGTTTCGGTCAACTACCGTGGCTACGACGTCTACGAACTGCCGCCGAACGGGCAGGGCATCGCGGCGCTGCAGATGCTGAACATTTTGGAGGCTTATGACCTGCGCGCCATGGGCCGCCAGTCCCCGGAAGCGCTCCACTTGATGGTCGAGGCCAAGAAGTTGGCCTTCGAAGATCGCGCCAAATTCTACGCGGATCCTGATTTCTCGGACATCCCCTTGGAAGGATTGTTGTCCAAAGCCTACGCCGCCGAGCGACGAGCGCTGATCAATCCCGAGCGCGCAGCCAAACGTTACGACGCGGGCAACCCCGCGCTCCAACAGGGCGACACCGTTTATCTCACCACCGCCGACTCCGAGGGCAACATGGTGTCCCTGATTCAAAGTAACTACCGCGGCATGGGCAGTGGCGTGATGGTGCCGGGGCAGGGCTTCGGCTTCCAGGATCGCGGCGAGATGTTTGTGTTTGAGCCGCGTGATCACGCCAACGTTTATGCGCCCGGCAAGCGCCCGTTTCACACGATCATCCCGGCGTTTGTCATGAAGGACGGCAAACCGTGGTTGAGCTTCGGCCTGATGGGCGGCGCGATGCAGCCGCAAGGGCACGCCCAGATCATCATGAACTTGGTCGACTTCGACCTGAACCTTCAGGAAGCCGGCGATGCCGCGCGTTGGCAGCATCATGGTTCCTCCGATTACAATAACCCGCCGATGGCGGACGGCGGTCACGTGGCCCTCGAAGATGGGTTCCCCGCTGAGACCCGCCGCAAACTGGACCGGCACTACCGCCACCAAATCCGTTACGACATTGGAGGCTACGGCGGCTATCAGGCCATCATGTGGGACGCGGAAAACGAAGTCTACATCGGCGCGAGTGAGAGCCGCAAAGACGGCCACGCGGTGGGGTATTAACCTTCACTTTCTCGGATGTCGACAGCGGCATGGGTCGTGCTTTAACCACTGTCCATGCGCAATCTAGCCGGCTCATTTGCAAAACGATGGTATTCTTGGCGGACGGATCCGGCCAAAGCCAAAGAGGAATTCAGCGGGCAGTATTGGCGGGAAGCCGGCGAGGGGGTGCGGTCAATTCCTTGTCGGCAGTGCCCGAAATTTGATGCCACCCGCGAGGTGTGCTCGGTTCCGTTTGGCACGACCTTACGCAAGTGTATTGTCGCCTCGATCGAATCACATTTTCACAGCTGCAAGGATCTGCAGGTGCTCGAAATCGGGTTCGGCCACTTTTGGCTCCCGCGCAATCTGATTCTGCGCAGTGGTGGCACGTGGACGGGGATCGAGCCACGCCAAAAAACCAAAGCCGAGCTCGGCAAAGGTGGTCATGGTCAGGCGGGCGACATTCCCTTCGAGGACAATACCTTTGATCTGATCTATGGCATCCAGTCGCTCGAGCACTGGGCCCAGGGCTACAAAACCGTCGCCAAAGGCTACACCTACGAGGACTACATGCGCGAGGTGCACCGGGTGCTGAAGCCGGGGGGTAAAATCTATTTCGACGTGCCGATCCACGACCATGGCCACGAGATGTTCATCATGGGCGACTTCGATCGGATCCGTGGGCTGTTTAATCCCGAAGGCTGGACCGATGTCCTGCTCGAAAAATGGCGCGAAGACCACGAGCCGTTACCGGTGCAACGCCCCCGTCCCCGCAAGGTCAAAGAGTGGCAGTCGGAAATCCGCTCCTACTCCCCCGAAGACGTCGAAAAAGTCCGCACCGAGGGCATCGCCTACATCATGACGATCACCGGACGGAAGCGGACCTGACTGAGTCGATTAGTCGGTGGGGTCGATAGTGTTGTCTTGAATTATACGTAGAATATATCTCTCTTACGTATAGTGAAAAACAAGCTTACACTCTACGTTGAGGAGCCCGTAGTTGAACAGGCCAAGAGCTACGCCAAGCGAAGGAAGGTGGCGTTGTCCGGCTTGGTGGAAGATCATCTACGGTCCCTGACGGACTCGGCGGGGACTTCGTTCGTGGATAAATGGAGCGGCAAATTCCGCTTACCCGAGGAAAGTGCGATCGAGAAAGATCCGCGCTTGGCCGAGATCGTCCGGAAGCACGTGAAGTGAAGGTGCTGGTCGACACGAATATTGTTTTGGATGTGGCGTTGGGTCGGAGCGGTCTCGTGAAGGAAAGTGGTGATGTTCTGCGCTGGTGTGAAAACCATCCCCGTGAGGGAGGGTTGGCTTGGCATTCGCTCGCGACGATCTGGTATCTGCTGTCCCGGGCGGACTCCAAAGCTGCGGCCCGGCGTTTTATGGACGGCCTGCTCCAATTCATGAGCACGACTGGAGGTGACACGTCGGATGCAATGTGGGCGCTCGGCTCCGGCATCACCGATTTCGAAGATGCCCTGGTCGTCTCCTCCGCCCTGAATTTGAAGGCCGCCTGTATTGTGACCAGAAACGGTTCCGACTTTCGGAAATCCCCGATTCGCGTCTTCAGCCCGGGGCAGTTCCTGGATGAAGTGAGTTCAACCAAGCGCTGACCGCATGCCCGTTCAGGCGGTGATGCTGGCCCGGATCCGTCGGCCCAGTGCTTTAACGTCCTCGACCACCATGATCAGGCTGGGGATTAGGATGAGGATGATGGGGGTCGCGAAAACGATGCCGGTGGCAAGCGATACGACCATCGGAATCAGGAAGCGGGCCTGCAGACTCGTTTCCAACATCATGGGCAAAAGTCCGAGACACGTGCTCAACGTGGTCAGGAGGATGGGCCGGAAGCGGCGTTGAATGGCGGCCAAAGCAGCTTCGAGCATGTGGGTGCCCTCCTTCACTCGTTGATTGAGGAAGTCGATCAGCACCACCGAGTCATTCACCACCACGCCGGTCAGGGCGACGATGCCGAACAGGGAAATGAAGGTCAGATCGTAACCCAGCAGGAGGTGCCCCAGGATCGCCCCAATCACGCCAAACGGAATCGCCGACATGATGACGAAGGGCTGCACGTAACTGCGCAGTTGAGCGCCGAGGATGATGTAGATGATCATCAGCGCGATCATCATGTTACGGGTCAGGCTCGCCAGGTCCTCGGCCTGGTCGCGGGTCTCGCCCTCAAAGCTGTAGTTAAGACTCGGATACCGTGCACCTAGTTCCGGCAGGATCGAGGCATTGAGCAGGGCGATGACCTCGTTCGGGGTCGTGATGGTGGCGTCAACATCGGCCGTGATGCTGACCACGCGCCGACCGTTGACGGAGTTGATTTCCGAAAAGCCGATTTGCTCGACCACCCGCGCCACGGTGTTCAGCGGAACTTCGTCGCCGTTGCGCAGGCGGATGCGGGTTTGCTGCAACGTTGTGATATCCTCGCGGGCTTCCTTGGGATAGCGGACAAATACGAGCACCTCTGATTGGCCCCGCTGGATACGCTGCACCTCGATGCCAAAGAACGCTGATCGTAGTTGGCGGCCCAGTTCCGCCGGGGTCAGTCCGACGGCCAAGCCCTCGTCGGTCAGTTCGAACACGTATTCGGTTTTGCCGGCTTGGAAGCTGTTGGCGACGTTCAGGGTGCCGGCGATCGTCTCCATTGATTCGCGCAAACGGGCGGCGGCCTCGTTCAGTAAGGCCTCCTCGGGATGCGAAAGCTCCACCTCGATGTCCGCGCCTCCACCGATCAGGGAACTCTGGAATTCAAGCGTTTCCACCCCCGGCAAGGAACGCACGCGATCGCGGATCATGCCTTCGATTTCCGAAGACCCGTATTGGCGAAAGTCCGAGGGCAGTAATTGCACCGTCACTTCGCCGAGATGGCTGCCGGAGGAGCCACCCCCGCCGCCGCCGGGACCACCGATTTGTCCGCTCACGCTACCAATGCTTACGGAAATACTCTCGAAGGCGGACTGGCCGGATTCAGATTCGATCTCATCACGCACCGCCTCGGCGGCTTCTTCGATGGTTTCGATGCGGTCGGAGGTGACATCGAACGGCGTGCCTTGGGGCATGGTCAGGCTGATGTTGATTCGGTCGCCTTCGATCTGAGGGAAGAAGATGAACCGCACGAATCCGCCTTGAATCAAGCCCGTCGTGAGCACCATGAGCCCCACGAAGGCTCCCACCGTGGCGTAGCGGAACTTGATGCAAAACCGCGCGAAGGGAACGACCCGGTTTTGCACGAAGCGGCTCAGGGTGCGGGTGACCCAATCCCGCAGTTGGGCCAGCGCTCCCCGACTCCAGCGCCGTGGACTCGATAGGTGGGAGGGCAGAATGAAGTAGGCTTCGACCAGCGAGATCGAGAGGATCGCGATTACCACGGCGGGAACCACCCCCACGATTTGGCCGAGCACGCCGGTGCTGAACAACAGCGGCGCAAAGGCGGCCATGGTCGTGGCGACTCCCACACTTACCGGGGCGATGATGGCCCGCACGCCGCCGAGCACGGCATACTTGTCGCCGGGGGCTCGTTCCTGGGCTTCGAAGATGCTTTCGCCGGTCACGATCCCATCGTCGACCACGATACCGAGCACCACAATCAGGGCGAACAGCGAGACCATGTTCAGGCTGTAACCGAGCGAATTGAGGATGATGAGTCCGCCGAGAAACGAGATGGGAATGGCGGCACTGGTCCACACGGCCAACTTGAGATCGAGGAACAGCAGCAGGATCACAAAGACGAGCGCGAAACCCAACAGGGCATTGCGCATCATCAAGCTGATGCGGTCCTTGAGCACGACCGTTTCATCCTGCTGCAGGGCGATCTCCACGCCGGCGGGCAGGGAGAGTTCACTCAGGTAGCCTTTCACGGTCTCGGCGACCGCCAACGTGTCCTCGCTTTCGCTACGCTTCACGTCGATGAAGGCCGCTTGGGAGCCGGCGAATCGGCTGACCAAGTTTACGTCCTCGAAACCGTCGACCACATCGGCGATATCGCCGAGACGCAGGACGGATCCGTCGGGCAGGGTGCGCACGGCGATGCGCTCAAATTCCTCGCCGGTGAATCGCTGCTCCTGCACCCGCAGCAAGATTTCCCCCTGTTCGGATTCGACAAGCCCCGCCGGGGTGTCGGACGAAAAGGCCTGCACCGCGTTGCCGATGTCCTCCAGGGTGAGACCGAGCTCACGTAGTTTGTTTTCGGATACCTCAATGGAGATTTCGTAGTCGCGGATGCCCCGCATGGTGACCAACGCGACCCCGGGCAGTTGCTTCAGTTCGTCTTCAATCGTGTCGGCCCAGAAGCGCAGGGTCTTTTCCGGGGCATCCCCGAAAATCGCCAGCGTGAGCACGTTGGGGGTGGGTCGGGCTTTGACGACCACCGGACGTTCGGCGTCGGCGGGAGGGAAGGCCACAAGTCCGTTCACCGCCGTCTCCACCTCGTTGTAAACATCGTCCGCGTCGGCGAAGTCGTTGAGCTCGACATTGATGACGCCACGCCCTTCCGAGGCCGTGGCGGTAATGCGTTTCACCCCCTCGATGCCTTGCACGGCCTGCTCAACCCGGCTCGTGATGCCGTCGGCGACTTCGTAGGGAGTAGCCCCGGGGTAGATCACCGAAACGGACACCAATCGCGGATCGATGGAGGGGAATGTTTCGGTGCGCATGCTGGCCGCGCTGATGAGTCCCCCGATAACCAGAAACAGCATCAGGATGTTGGCCGCTACGTGGTTGTCATTGAACCACGCGATCAGCCCGCGGGGCCGATGGGAGTCGGGACTGATTTCGTTTAGATCGGACATTATTCCGCGGGGGTCGAAGCCGTGTCTTCGGTAGTGAGGACCCGGGTGCCGGAGGCGGCGCCGGGAAGGCGGTTGGTCACGATGCGGGTTTCACCCGGGAGGTTGGCCACCGCGATCCACCCTTCATCGGCAAAGACGATTTCGGGAGTAAATGCCTGCAGGGTGGAATCCGCGTCCACGATCCAAAGTTGGCCGTTTTGTTGCAATGCGCTGGCTGGCAGACGGGCCACGTTTTCGCGCTGGGGGCCGTTGACTTCTATCCGGGCGAAGACCCCGGGAATCAAACTCTGCGGACTGTCCCGGAAGCCGAATCGAACGGTGGCGAAGCGGGTGGTCGGACTCAGGGACGAAGCGCCGCGATTCAATTCGCCGGACAACTCGATTTCGCGGCCGAGATGTTCGGCGATAATGCGGACGTCGGCCGCCGGGGAGTTGACCAACCATTCCAATTCCTGGCCCTTGAGCGATGCGACGATTTCCAGGGCGTTGCGGTCGAAAGCGGAACCGTAGCTCGCGCCGGCTTGCACAAATTGACCGGGACCGATCCGGCTGCTCAGCACCCGGCCGTCGAACGGAAGGCGGAACTCGGTGCGTTCCAGCGCCAGTTCAGCGTTGGCCAGGTTGGCGCGGGAGGCCTGCAAACTGGCCGCGGCCTCGGCGCGTTGGGGTTCGCGGGCCACCAAGGCGGAGGGCGGTTGATCGCCATTGAGCAGACGCCACTCGCTAAGGGCTGCGGTGGACTCGGCCTCTTCCAATTGCAGCACGGTTTTGGCCCGGGCGACGTCGGCCTGACGCCGTTGCACCTCGTTGACGAAGTCGCGCTGGTCGACCGTAAAAAGGACCGATCCGGCGGCGAATTCCCCGCCCGCAAAAAACTCGGGGGCGACGCTTTCGACGCGGCCACTGACTTGTGGCACGATGTTGACTTCGGTGAGCGACTCGACCGTGCCGGTTGTCTCAAACACGATTTGGAATGGCCCGGGCACAAACGTCTGGGTTTCGACGAAGAGTTCGCGTTCGCCGCCGCCGTGGCGGGTGGCGGGTTGATACTGCGTCTGCAGCAGGCGCGATCCGATGATGGCCAGGACAATGAAGATTATGACGGCCACCACTTGGATGATGCCGGTGCGGGTGGACGGATTCATGGCGGATAATGAAAAGCGGTGGGACATTAGGATTCGTCGGAAAGGGAGGAGGTGTTCCAGTCGCCGCCCAGCGCGAGATAGAGGGCGACCCGGGTGCTCCAGCGTTGTTGTTGCAGCAGCACCCAGGATTGCTCGGTGCGATAACGGCGCTGCTCGATTTCAAGGTAGGCTTGCAGCGTGATGAGACCGTCGCGGTAGCGTTGTCGGTTCAGGCGCTCGGCATTGCGGATGGCTTCCAGAGACTTGGTCTGATGTTCGAGTTGCTCGGCGACGCGACGGTCGGATTGCAGGGCGCTTTCGACTTCGCGCAGGGCCTCAAGAATATCGCCGGCGTAGATGGCGGCCGCCTCCCGGGCTGCGGCCTCCTGCAAGTCCACGTTGGCGCGAAGAGCACCACCCGCGAAGAGTTGTTGATTGATGGACCCGAGCAGTGAGCCCGCCATCTGTTCGTAAGAAAACAGGTCATCGATCGAATCAGATGAACCGCCCACCCGTCCGGTGATTTGAAACGAAGGGTAGAGATCGGCGACGGCCACGCCGGCGTTGGCGTTCGCGGCGCGGGCCCGTAGATCGGAGGCGCGCAGGTCGGGTCGACGGTCCAGCAATTCCGCCGGCAATGCCTCCGGTGCCGGGGGAGGGGGCGCGAGCAAGGGGAACGACGCGGTATCAAATTCAACCGATCCAGGTTGCCGACCGAGCAGCACATCCAGTCGGTAAATTTCGTCCGTCAGAA
>CAKZMS010000708.1 GCA_937128785.1 uncultured Opitutaceae bacterium
ATTGTAGCGGTGAATCAAACCTGGCTGGACCATGCGGGTGAAGCTACCCGTCACGCGGTTGAAGGAAGAATGAATTACCTGGAAATTTGCGATGCAGTTCGAGGCGACGATGCGACCGTAGCCCGTGAAAGTGCCGACGGGATTCGCGCGGTGCTGAGCGGCGAGCGAGAGGTGTTTTATTTGGAGTATCGGTGTGATACGCCGAAACGGGAGAGGTGGTTCGCCATGCGCGCTTCCCGGTTTCCTTCGAGCGAGAGCCCACGCGTCGTCGTCGCCCATTCCAATATCACGGAGCGCTTGAAGGCACGGAATGAACTCCGGGAGTCCCAGACCCAACTGCGGGAGTTGGCCCAGCGTTTGCGGCAAACCACCGAGCAGGAGTCACGCCGGATCGCTGGTGTCGTGCATGATGATTTGGGGCAACAGCTCACCGGCCTAAAAATGGATCTGAGGGCGATTGAGCGACTGTTGACCAAGGCCGACCCGATGGCCACGGCGAAGGCGCTCCGCCGCACCGTCGAAGCGACCGAGTTGGTCGACGCCACCGTCGAGACCGTGCAGCGGATCGCGTCGGATCTCCATCCGGCGATTTTGGATCAACTGGGTCTGTGGGCGGCCTTGCGGGAGGAAGCTCGACTGCTGGAAAAACGGACCGATTTGACCTGTCGGCTCGTTTTGCCCGAAACCGAGCCCGTCTTGGAGGATGTCCATTCCACCAACTGTTATCGAATCGTGCGGGAGGCGCTGACCAACGTTGTGCGCCATGCCGAGGCCACCCGGGTCGAATTGAAAGTCGAGATTCGTGGTGCCGAAATCTTGCTGTCGATCGAAGACGATGGTCGGGGCATCGAGCCCGCGAAGGTCGACGATTATCACTCCATGGGGCTGCTGGGTATGCGGGAACGGGCGCACCAAATGAGAGGGTTCGCCACCATTTTCCGCCGGCCTCAAGGAGGGACGGCTGTCGGGGTGAAGTGGCCCATCAGTCTCACCGGCCAAGGGAAGGATACACCATGAAGCGCATTCTGGTCGTAGATGATCATGCCATCGTCCGGCGCGGTCTGATCGGCTTGCTGGAGGATGAACTCGAGTCAGTCGAGGTGGAGGGAGCGGCTGACGGTAGTTCGGCGCGCGGGATATTGGCCGCGGGGACTTGGGATTTGGTCGTATTGGACATCAATCTCCCGGACTGCGGCGGATTGGACCTCTTACGCGAATTCCGGGAAGCCTACCGCCATCTCCGTTTCATTGTGCTGAGTGCCTACGCCGAGGACGAATTCGGCCTTCGCTCCATCCAGCTGGGAGCCTTGGCGTATTTGAACAAAAAGCAGGCGGCGGAAGAACTGGTCATCGCGGTCGAACGCGTGCTCGCCGGTCAACATTATGTCACCGGCTCCTTGGCCGGTCTCATGGCGGACAACCTCGGCGGCCGTAACTCGCCGGAACCGCATCAACAGTTGTCAAATCGGGAACTTCAGGTCTTGCGCATGATCGCGGAAGGACTCCACCAGAAGGAGATCGCAGACCGATTGGGCCTGAGTGCAAAAACCGTGTCCACCTACCGGGCTCGGCTGGCCGAAAAAATGGACCTGCACTCCAACGTGGAACTGACGCGTTACGCGATACATCATCATCTGGCGGAATAGGCCTGAAAGGACTCCTCATGTGGTGCGAATGCCTTACACGTAAATAAGGATTTAGCTATATTGTGATATTTTTGCAATAACGTTACCTTAGGAGCGTCACCATGAAAAAGCTCCACAGTCCCCCCAGATCTCATGCTGGCTCTGATGGTGTGGCCGCATCCCCATCGAAGCGGCCCAAGCCAGAATCGGGAAACAGCCTGCAAATACGAAACCGGGTGTTGGTCGTGGAGGACTCACTGGTGGTCAGAGATCGATTGGGGGCCCTCATCCGGGATGCGCAGATTCCTTGCCAAACGGATTTTGCGGCGACGGGAGCGGTCGCCCGCACTCAGTTCGATCGCCTTCAACCGGATGTGGTGGTGCTCGATATCGCGCTTCCCGACGAAAGTGGTCTCGACTTATTGCGCGATTTCAAAGCCCAGCGGCCGGCGACGGTGGTCATTGTCCTCACCACCTACGCCTTTCCGGAATTTCGCGACCGGGCGAAGACATATGGGAGCGACTACTTCTTTAATAAGTCAGCCGAGTTTGAAAAAGTTTGTGAAGTGCTCCGAGACCGACTGCAGCAGTCGCCCTTGTCAGCGGAAGAGAGAGGCGGGGCGGGCTGAATGCTCGGCAGTGGCTGCGGAAGCTAAAGTCAGGGCGATCCTTTGTGCTCACTGGCAGCACCTTGACGGTGTTGATGGTGGCGGTTGGTTATTGGTATCTGCAGACGCAGCGTGAGGAAGGGCAAC
>CAKZMS010000709.1 GCA_937128785.1 uncultured Opitutaceae bacterium
CTACGACATCGTCCCGGACGGGGTCCCGTTCGCGAAGTGCAACCGGGACCTCTCCAAGAAGGCCCTGGGCGAGCTCATCGACATCGCGTACCGCAACTGCGGCGCGAAGCGCACCGTGCTGTTCGCCGACGCGCTGCTGCAGCTCGGCTTCCACGTCGCCTACTGCGATGTGGCCGACATGTTCGGCGCGCCTCCCGCCGTGGAGATTTGGAACACGTTCTACGACCGTATGACAAAAAAACACGGCCTCGCGCCCAAGGTGGCACTGGAGGGCCTCAGCCGCGGCGGACTCATCATCTACAACTGGGCCAAGGCCAACCCGCAGAAAGTAGCCTGTATCTATGCCGATGCTCCGGTCTGCGACATCAAGAGCTGGCCTCGCGATCGCAGCAGTCCCGCCAACTGGGCCAAGTGTAAGGCGATCTACGGGATCACCGAGGACGACGTGGAAACCTTTACCGGCAGCCCCATCGATGGTTTGGAACCGCTGGCCGCCGCCGGCGTTCCCCTGCTTCATGTCGTGGGCGACGCCGACAACGTTGTGCCCGTGGCGGATAACACGGCGATTCTTGCCTCTCGCTACCGAGCCCTCGGCGGTTCGATCCAGATCATCTCCAAGCCAGGGGTAGGTCACCATCCGCACAGCTTGGAAAATCCCGCCCCCATCGTAGAGTTCATCATCGAACACGCGTCGGATCGTTAACCGATCACCCGCCAAGCTTAAGTTGGACTTGCCAGAACATAAATAATGCAATTTTATGCAACTTAACCTCAGAATCCCCCATGTTACCTACTCGAATCCTCTCACTCGTGGTCGTCGCTGGCCTGTTCAGCGGATGCCAAAAATCAGAACCCGCTCCGGTAGCCTCCGCTTCGCCGGAGAAGTGGCACCTTGTGGGGCACGACGAGTTTGACGGCTCCGGGCTGCCGGATTCCAGGAAATGGACCTACGCCGTCGGCGGTCACGGCTGGGGCAACAAAGAGAAGCAATTCTACACCGATGGCCGCGTGGAAAACGCGAACCAGCAAGACGGTAAACTTCATATCACCGCCCGGAAAGAATCATGGGAAAACATGGACTACACCTCTGCCCGTATCATCTCTCGCGGCATGGGTGACTTCCAATACGGCCGCTTCGAGATCCGCGCCAAGGTCCCGCCTGCCCGCGGCACGTGGTCAGCGATCTGGATGATGCCGTCTGACTGGAAATTTGAGGACGGCGGCTGGCCCGACGTCGGCGAAATCGATATCATGGAACACGTCGGTCATGACGCGGGAGTGATTCATGCCTCGGCCCACTCACGCGACTACCAGTGGCAAAAAGGCACTCAAAAAACCGGGGTCCTAAAAGTGCCCACGGTTACGGAGGAGTTTCACACCTACGTGCTGGAATGGTCCGAAGAACGTCTCGCCGCCTACGTGGATGACCAACTCTACTTCGAATACCTCAACGAATTCGAAGGCGAAGGGAAGTGGCCCTACAACAAGCCATTCTACCTGATCATGAATATCGCCGTCGGGGGCGAGTGGGTCGCGGCAGCTGGGATCGACGACGACGCCCTCCCCCAGGTCATGGAAGTCGACTACGTGCGGGTTTTCGAAGCCAAAGAGTGAGCTGAGGGACGATTGGTTTTTAGCCGTTATTGGCTCGAACGGTCCTGCGACTGCAGGGCGGATCACCATTCGGGTCAATTCGGGTCCATCCGTGGTTAAATAAACGTTCCCTGCCAGTAACTTGACCGGTTGATCAACAATCTCACTTGTCGCGGACGCGATTTGACGCTCTGGGTATGTTTTACTCATGAGCGAACCGTCTGTTGAAAATGTTGTTATTGTTGGCACGGGCTGCGCGGGACTTACCGCCGCCATCTATACCGCGCGCGCCAATCTGAATCCTCTGGTCCTCGAGGGCGGCCAACCCGGCGGCCAGCTCACGACCACGTCCGAAGTGGAAAACTTCCCGGGATTCCCGGAAGGCGTCGATGGCTTCATGCTGATGGACAACCTGCGCAAACAGGCCACGAAGTTCGGTACCCGCTTCCAACAGGCCCTCGTAACCGAGGTGGATTTCACCAGCACCCCGCGCAAGCTCGTCTGCGGCGATAAGACCATTTTGGCCAAGTCCGTCATCATCGCGACCGGCGCTTCCCCGCGGATGACCGGTATCCCCGGCGAAAAAGAGCTCTTTGGCGGCAAGGGTGTCACCACCTGCGCCACCTGCGATGGGGCGTTCTATCGCAACATGGATGTCGCGGTCATCGGTGGCGGCGACAGCGCGGCCGAAGAGGCGCTCTTCCTCACGCGCTTCTGCAGCAAGGTTTACCTCGTGCACCGTCGCGATGAACTCCGCGCTTCCAAGATCATGGCCGACCGAGCGACTTCGCATGAGAAGATCGAAATGGTGTGGGACAGCGTGCCTGTCGCCGTCGAAGGCGTCGAGGACGACGCCGTCACCGGCTTGAAGATCAAGAACGTGAAAACCGACGCCGAGAGCGTATGGCCGATCAAGGGCCTCGTTGTCGCCAGCGGCCACATTCCGAACACCGGTCCGTGCGCCCCGCCCGGGGAGACCGACGACCAAGGTTACTTCCA
>CAKZMS010000710.1 GCA_937128785.1 uncultured Opitutaceae bacterium
GGGCCGGGGGGCGCGGTGGTCGGGATGTAGGCGAAGAACGGTCGGTCGCGGTTGGTCCGCATGAACTTCATCGCTTCATCGAACCAGATGTCCGTGCAGTAACCCTCAAATTGTCGGGGCTCGTTGTTCACGAAATAGACGTCATCGAAGTAGTTGTTGCCCCAGTAGTCGGAAAGCTCCCCCACGCCGCCGGACATGTGTTGGACCGACAGGCCAAAGCCGCTGTCGGTGGCGCGCACGGGGTAGGCGTCGCCCAGGTGCCATTTGCCAAACAGGCCGGTCTGGTAGCCGTTCGCCTGGAAGATGTCTGCCAGGGTGGTGTTGTCAGGCGAGAGCGCGTCGCGACCTTTGTAGGTGGCCCACGCGCCGTTGTTGATGGGATAGCGGCCAGTCATGAGCGCACCGCGGGTGGGCGTGCAGACCGGGCTGACATGATAGTCGGTGAAGCGGACGGAATCGGCGTGAAACTGATCCAGGTGCGGCGTCTTGAGCCAGGGATTTCCATGGGCACCGATGTCGCCGGGACCTTGGTCATCCGTGAGGATGAAAATGACATTGGGCGGAGGCTTGGCGTCAGCGAAAGCCCCAAGGGGCAGGACGACCCAGAGCAGCAAACCCAGGAGGGTGGGGCGGGATTTAGGCATGGGGATAAGGGAGAGAAATAGGGATAGCGAGCCAGGGCCTAGCGCGACAACTCTTGATCATTCTGCGTCGCGATGAGGGCACGTTGGGAGGCGGAAAGACCTTGGTTGAAATAAACTTCGGGCGGCAGGCCCACGCGGCTGTTCTTCAGGGACGGATCCTGACCATCCACGGTGAGGTCGCAGTCAAACCGGGCCATGATGGAGTAGCGTTTACCGGGTTCGCCCACACCGACGAAGTGGCTGAGGCCCCAGGAGATGCCGCGCCCGTCTTTCGTATCGGTGAAGGCATCAGGACTGTAGGGAGCGCCGGCGTTGGGGCCGAGGGAGATCACGGAGGCGATCTCGAAGTTTACGCCGTCGGCGGCATACTGCACGGTGCTGCGCTCGTTGCCGTCCTTGAGCAGGATGGTCGCGATCCCTTCCTTGAAGGGGAAGTAGATCGTTTCGTGTCCGGAATTCACGACCGGATTGAGGGGGTGTTTGGCGAACGGGCCAAACGGGTGGTCGGCGATGCCCAGACCATTGCCCACCGCATACTGATCGCGAATGTCGGGCCATTTGTTGTAGGCGGCCTTGTAGTAGAGATGGATTTTGCCGTCACGGACGAGTGGTTGCGGGTCATGCTGAGCGTCCTGATCCCATTCCCCCTTTTGGCCGAACTCCATCACCTGTTTGCCGATAGGCGTCCAAGGACCTGTCGGCGAATCAGCCCACGAGACCGTGACGGGGCACCAGTCGCCCTTGGTGCCACTCGGTTCGTTAAATGCCTGATAGTAGAGGTAGTATTTACCCTGCCAAACGAGGACGTCAGGCGTGGAGACGGATCGCCAACCCAACTCCGGTTGGGGCGGGCGCGGCACGGCGACACCTTGTTCTTTCCAAGTGAATCCGTCGGTGCTGGTGGCATACCAGATCTCACACAGGTCCCAGTCCGTAGAGGGGATTTCATCAGTCGCCTCCGCGGCGCGATGTGAACCGATGGGCGGCACGATGGTATCGCGCTTCGTGTAGTAAATGTAGTAGGAGCCATCGACCAGGATGGGACGGGAAGGATCACGACGGGAGACCGTGCCGTCGCCGTTCGCGTAGTCGAACCCCTGTAAACGAGTATACTTGAATTGGGAGAAGAGCGGATTGTCCTGCGCGCGGGGAGCCAGGTAATCGAACATCCGATCGGCCGCCGAGCTGAGAGGGATGTCCGGCCTCCCGGTTGGCATTTTGTGAGGGAAGACAGATGCGTCGGCGGAACAGGGCACGGCGAAGAAAAGGACCAACAGGAAGGCCGGGAGCAGGGGCAATGGGGATTTCATGGGATCTGAAATCACAGCCAATAAGATTGCACACAAAATACCAAGCAGGGATCGATTCAACCGTTTACCTACTTACGGCTTTCGTCCGTCCGCCGTCGGGGGCCATGCTCTGTTCCCATACCCCATGAATATAATTCGCTCCCTTCTTTTTTCGGTTGGATTGCTGGCAACGGTCTCGATGGCGGTTGCTCGCAACAACCTCGCGACGACCGGAACTGCCACCTCCAACGGCACCGGTGACTCCTCGCCCCAGCTGGTGCTTGATGGCCAGGCCGACACCGCGTGGATCGGCACTGCTGGAGAGGACCGGTCGGTTTGGTTGAAAATCGAACTACCGGGGCACACCGAGGTGAAGGAGGTCTCGTTTACTTTGGATTTGGAAGCGGGCGACGCTCCGGAGTCCTATGCGTTTCAGAAGTGGATGAACGGAATATGGTGGAAGATCGCCGAGGGAGATTTCACGGGAGAAGCCGAGATCACGGCCGAGATAAAGAAGGATGCCTTGGTTGATCAGGTGCGGCTCGAGCTCTTTGGGGTCGAGCGAGTTGCGGTCACGGAGGTGGGCATATTCGGAGAGGAGTATGAGGCAGACCTGACTGAGCTGCGCGCGGTGATTCTTAACCAGAGTGGATTCAACCGGGGAGCACCGAAACGGTTTACCGCACCCAATGTGGCCGATGGCACGCGGTTCGTAATCCGCAATGTGCGCACGGGAGCGGAAGAATTCGCCGGTCGGGTTGAAGGCGAGGTGGGGGACTTCAGCAGGTTTGATCCCGCGTCGGGTGATGAATTTGTCGCGGTTGTGGGCGGCCAGGAGTCGTTTCCGTTTCGCATCGGACCCTGGTGGATGGAACGGGTGAGTTACCGCAACTCCCTCGATTTCATGGCGGGGGCGCGGCACTACGTGGGCACGACCAAGAGCATCTGCACCTTCTCCTGGGAGTGGCGGGACGGAGATTTCTTCAACTGGGCCCTGCAGACGCTCATCGCCCAGTATCTCTCCAACCCGGCCGCCTATGAGCGCATGGAGCGGACCATCGAATACGTTCCGAACGGACAATACCCAAATGAATACGCGGGTTTGTGGGGCGCGCTGGAGCCTCCGGCGGAAGATGCGCCGGACATCGTCAAACTCATCCACTGGGACGCGGACGTGAAACTCTCCCAACGGCTCGAACATGAGCACCAGAAAGCTGAGTTGGCGCATTTCCTATACGCTTATCCGGCGATGGCAAAGTGGCTTCCGCAGCAAAATTTCGACGCCGTCTACGCCTACACGAAAGCGGTATGGAACAAGCCGACTGTTCGGGAAGATTCCACCACCAAATATGATCTCAGCGAGGAGCATAACCTACTCGCCTTAAAGACCCGTCTAGGCACCAACAAGGGAGAGCTCCCGCCCGGTGCTTCGGTCATGCCCAACCTGATGATGTATGAGGTGGCGAAGGCTCAGGGGGAATCGGATGCGGACAAGTATTTCGCGGCGGCCCACCGGCAAATGACCTGGATGATCGAGCATCTGGATTGGGAGGACCCGATGAGCACGAAGGGACAGCGCATGTCCGAGCATCTCACCATGCGCGCGTTCGCCTTCTTCTATCAGCAGTATCCCGACCGGCATCCGGCGGGCCTGCAGGAGAAGATCGAGGAATGGGCCCGCGTGGCGGTGCGTCGTTCGGATAATCTGTGGGACTTCCGGCGGTTTACCGATGATGCCGAATGGGCACCTTTGGGTTGGAACGAGACGGGGAATATCCTCGGATTTCCAGCGGCGGCGTTGGCGGCGAAAAGTGCCGTTAAATCCGCCGACCTTCGGCAGCGATTGGACGAGATTGCATGGGCACACTTCGACAACGGATTTGGCCGGAACCCGCTGGGACGTCATTCCTCCTTTGATGGTCCCCGCGAGATCGAGGGAGTGGACCTGGGCTGGTTCAACGCGCACAAGGGCGGAATCGGTTTGCTGGAGCCGGTGCCGTTCGTTTTCGACGGATCACCGAAGGCGGAACACTTCCCGAATCACCCGGAGCTCGGCAACTTCGGTTGGACCGAGGGATGGGTGCAATTCAACATCGCTTTCAACGCGGCCTTGGCTTTCGCCGCCCACGACGCCACCGATCTCACGATCGAGCGGATCGGGGAAAACGAGGTCGAAATTCGGCTGCGTGCCCCGTTGAATTTTGATGAGCAGGTGACGGATACCGTGACGCTCACCTTGCGCAACTCGCAGGGTCAATCGATGCCCGTCGTATTGACGGAAGAGAGCCAGTATTCGCGCTATCTGTCTGCCCGCCTCAATGTCGCGGGGCGCGCCCTGACGGCCGGAAATGAAGGACTGGCGTGGAGGCTAGGGGATGTGATCTCGACCGAATACGGCCGGAGTTATTTGAAGAAAACAGCCTCCCTTCGCCGTTAAATTGCGGTGACCGACTGCCGCAGCCGACAACGCGCTTAAAACGCGGTGTGGGTGACTGGATATGCGTAGTGCGGAACGGCGTTTGGAGCTAGGGTCAGACTAGCCCCTTATCTCCATGAATATCGCACGTATCGTCGGTCGTTGTTTCGTTTTGGCGTTGGTAATGATGGGTCGCGCTGCCGCGGCCGATCCCGGTCACGTGGGTTATGTGCCTGCTCCGGAGAACTTGGAGGCGCGGGAGTGGTTTCGTGATGCCAAGTTTGGGCTCTTCATCCACTGGGGCATCTACAGTTTAAAAGAAAACGGCGAGTGGGTGATGCACCGCACCCAGATTCCCAAGGTCGAGTATCAGAAACTGGCCGGTGAGTTCTATCCCTACGCTTTTGACGCGGACGAGTGGTGTGAAATCGCCAAGGCGGCGGGAATGAAATACATCACCATAACCAGTAAACACCACGACGGCTTCGCGATGTATGACAGTGCGGTGAGCGACTACGACATGATCGACGCCACGCCGTTCAAACGGGATATCCTGAAGGAACTGGCGGAAGCCTGCGAACGGCACGACCTCAAGCTGTTCTTCTATTACTCCCAATTGGATTGGCAGCATGAGGATTACTTTCCCCGCGGTCGGACCGGTGGTTTTACGGCCCGCCCGGAGTCGGGCGACTGGGAGGCATATATCGACTACATGGATACGCAACTGACCGAACTGCTCACGGGCTACGGACCGATCGGTGGCATCTGGTTTGACGGCATGTGGGATCGGCCGGACGCCAACTGGCGATTGGGCCGAACCTACAAGCTCATCCACGACCTGCAGCCCGCGACTTTGATTGGCAGCAATCATCACGTGTCCCCGATTCCCGGCGAAGATTTTCAGATGTTCGAAAAAGGACTGCCGGGCGAAAGCCCGTTCGACAAGAAAGCCCGGATCAGTGACCTACCGCTCGAAACCTGTGACACCATCAACAACTCGTGGGGGTATAACCAGCACGACCATTGGCTCAAAAAGGACCGCGACCTGATTCACTATCTCGTGCGCGGGGCGGGGATGAATGCGAATCTTCTTCTCAACGTTGGCCCCAAGCCGAATGGCACCATCGCGGAAAACCAGGTGAAGAAACTAAAGATGATGGGCGCCTGGATGGAGAAGTGGGGACACACGATTTACGGCACGCGGATGGGGCCCTATCGTCCGTCGGGGTGGGGGGTATCGACGGAGAAGGACGGCCAGGTGTATGTGCACGTGCTCACCATGGACCGTTCCATTGTCCTCCCGAAGATTGATCGATCGATTGCGGCGGCCCGCTTACTCGATGGCACGGCGGTCGAATTCGAAATCGCCGAGACCGGCACGATCTTGCACCTTCCGACGGAGCGACCGGATCCCTACGATACGATCATCGTGCTGGATTATGAGTAGGTTCGGGTAGGTCCGACCCTGCTCCTGCGGTTGACCTGCCGGAGGCGAAACCGTCAGGTTCGGGCCTTCATGCCCGAATCGTCCTATCTCTGTTCTCTCCGCCCGCTAGGCATTAGCCGATGAACCTGGAGCTGTGGCAATGGGGACTGGCGGTCTTTGCCGCGATGTTCATCGGCATCTCGAAGACGGCGGTCGGGGGCTTGGGGCTCGTAGCGGTGACGATTTTCGCGAACCTGCTGCCGGCAAGGGAAGCCAGCGGCTTTGTGCTGCCGATGCTGATTTGTGCGGATCTGGTGGCGGTGAAAAGCTACCGGCAACACACCCAATGGAAGCATCTGGCCAAGCTGTTTCCCTGGACGGCCGGCGGTGTGATCATCGGCTGGTTGGCGATGGGCCGGATCGATGATCGGCAGGCCAGTCTGTTGATCGGTGTCATCGTGCTGGCCATGGTCGGTCTGCACGTGTGGCGGATGCGGAAGGGAGAGGCGCACCCACCGGGGAGCGTCGTCTTTGCCGCCTTCATCGGAATTTTGGCGGGATTCACGACTCTGGTGGCCAATGCGGCGGGGCCGTTGATGGCGCTGTATTTGTTGGCGATGCGGTTTCCCAAGATGGAATGGATGGGCACCGCGGCGGTCTTCTTTTTTCTCATCAATCTGTTCAAAGTGCCGTTCATGATGCAGCTGGGATTGATTGATGGATCGAGTATCACGGGTAACCTCGCGCTATTTCCTGCCGTGATCGTCGGGGCGATGATCGGTCGCTGGCTGTTACCCAAGATCAACCAAAAGCTCTTCGAAACCTTTGCGCTGTGGATGAGCCTCATTGCCGGCGTGAAGCTGATGTTTTGAAGGGCGAGAGGCAGGTGTTGTGTTTGACCACGGATGGACACGGACTCACACGGATGGCTGACACACCCGAGGTTAGATGTTTCAGAAAGTTGGAAATATCTGTGTCTATCTGGGTTCATCCGTGGTTAATAGTTTCGACAGATCATGGCGCGTAAATCGGTTCGAGACATGTGGAAGGCGAAGTTGGCGGGCGAAACCATCGCTCCTTCCCCGCATGGCCGACGGGTGAAAGCCGCCGTGCCCGCGCCGCTGAGCATGCAGCGCACGCCGTTTGATGGTTTGGTGCTGGGCATCGACCCATCGCTGCGGGGCACGGGTTTGGCGGTGATCGAGTTCAAGGGCGGCCGGCAACCGATCATGCTGCGGTGCCAGACCGTGAAGGTGAAACCCAAGGTGCCCATGGCCGAGGCGCTGGCTGAGATCCACCGGGCGGTCACCGCCATGGTTGCAGGCTTCAGCCTCACTCACGTGGCGCTCGAGCAGACTATTTACGTGCAGAATTTCCAGACTGCCCAGATCCTGGGCGCGGCCCGGGGCGCAGCGATCACGGCGGTGGCGCTGCACGATCTCCCAATTTTCGAATACGCGCCCCTGCGGGTGAAGCAGGCGGTCGTCGGGGCAGGGCGGGCGAGCAAGGAACAGATGGCCCGCACGGTGATGAGCCTGCTGGGCCATGGCGCCACCCTGGGTCACGATGAGGCCGATGCAGCGGGAGTAGCGCTGTGCCACGCCTTCACCTGGCGCGGATGATTTCTAATTCCTCGCTTTCCAACCACGAGAATTCCCGCACGATGCCGGGTTCTACTGCTTTGAACACCCATGGCTGACACTCCCGGAGATACCCACGACCCCTTCCACGACGAAGAGGAAGACGAGGCCCTCGCCCCGCGCGAGAGGCCGATGGCGTTCCTCGATCACCTCGAGGAGTTGCGTTGGGTATTCGTGAAATCGGCGGGAGCGTTCATGCTCTGTGCGATTCTGATCGGTGTCTTTCTGAAGAAGTTCAATCAGGTCCTGCTCTGGCCGTTGGAGTCCCTGAAGGACGAATACCCCAGTCTGGCCCTTGATCTGGGCACGGTTTCGGTGATGGAGAGCTTCACTGTCGTGATCCAGATGTGCGTGGTGGGCGGATTGATCATGTCGGCGCCGCTGCTGTTGATGTTTATCGGTCAATTCATCGCTCCGGCTCTCAAGGAATCGGAGCTCAAGCTGGTGGCCCCGGGATGCGTCGCCGCGGGTGTCCTCTTTTTACTGGGGATCTGCTTCAGTTTCTTCCTTCTCGTGCCGGGCACCATTCGGGTCTCGATCGAGTTGAACGAGCTTTTTGGCTTCATCACGCGGTGGACTCCGGGCTCCTACTACGGGACGCTGATATGGCTGACGCTGGGCGTGGGGGCCGCCTTCGAATTTCCGCTACTCATTGTGATCATGGTTCATTTGGGTTTGGTCACGAGTGAGAAACTGAAGAGCTGGTGGCGCCACGCCATCATCGTCAGTTTCGTGGTGGCCGCGATCGTCACGCCGACTCCTGACCCGATCAACCAATCCATTTTGGCGCTGTCGCTGTATTTTCTCTATTGGATCTCCATCCTGGGCGCCAAACGGGTTGAGAAGCGCAAACGCGAACAGGCCGAGGCTGAAGGGTTCGAGGACTAAGTCCCGTCGAGGCGCATAGGCGGGCCGATAAGGCCCGTCCGCCCGCTTGCGCCAAGGCTTCCACCGTCGTCCAGGCTATGGAGGACAGGTCGGCGGACAGGCGAGGCGAGTCGAGCAGTGGAGTGGCGATGCCATCTGCCTGAAGCCGGACGCGTCTCCACCTCGATAGCACAAAAGGGGGGGGCTCACCGCGCCACTGCCGCAGGCTGCCTACGGCGTTTGTAACGTAATACGTTACAATCGGTCGGAGTCAGGCATCGCGGAGGGAGTCGCGCAGTTCGGGATTCGCCTCGAGGTGGGCGTTGAGCCGTTCAAGGGCGGCGAACGTCTCGGCGCTTACGTGGTGCTCCATGCCTTCAACGTCTTTGGCGATGACTTTTTCCTCGAGCCCGAGATGGCGCAGGAAATTGGTCAGCAACTCGTGGCGATGCGCGATACGGGCGGCGACCTTTTCGCCGGCCTCCGTCAGGATCATGCCCCGGTATTTTTCGTAGTTCACGAGGCCCTCGGCATCGAGCCGCTGGACCATGGTGGTGACGCTGGCTTGGGAGATTTTTAGTTCCGCGGCGATGTCCACGACGCGGGCGTAGCCCTTGGTCTGGATCAATTCACTGATCCGTTCGAGGTAGTCCTCGACGGCAGCAGTGGTGCGGGGAGTGGAAGGGGCGTTGGCCACGTCCTCAATCAACCCTCCGGGGAGGGACGGTCAAACGAATCCGCCCGACGGCGGGATCAGTCCCGGTTGTTGAGCACCTTCTGGTAGCGGTAAACCGTGCGGAACATCCATGAAGCCAGCCAGAACACGCCGGTCATACAGGCCGCGGTGCCGGCGGACCAGAGCATGATCATATTCGGATCATTCGAGGGCACGTGCTTCTGCAGCACGGTAAACATGAATGCGAAGAAGCCGCCGCAAAGGACAGCATCTACAAGGAAGTCGGATTTCTTAACGGTGACTTCGGATTCGGCCATAGGTCTTGAAAACAGAGGATGAGGAGCGGGGTTGTCGATGGGAATTTGAACCGATCCTCAATTTTGCGGGCGTGACCGCCGAGTGAGGGAATTCCACAGAAACGCGGCTTTGGTCACGATCAGCTCCCGGGCTTTCTCGATTTCGGCTACGCGGGCGGCGCGGTTCTCCTCGGAGATTTTGGCAAGATCATCCAGATTATAGAGATACACGTTGTCGATGTCGGCGGCCGCGGGATCGATGTCGCGGGGTAAGGCCAGATCGATGAGGAAAAGCGGAGCGGCCGGGCGGCGGCGCATGGCATCTTTGAGCACCGATTTGGTCAAAATGGACCCCGGCGCGGCGGTAGCACATACCACGACATCAAAATCGCCGATATGGTGGGCGATCTTGTCGAAGGGGAGCGCGCGGCTGTCGAGGGTCTCGGCCAGGCCCATGGCCCGTTCCATGGTGCGGCTGGTGACGGTGATGTCGGTTGTGCCGCGGCTACGGAAGGCCTTGGCGGCTTGCTCGCCGATTTCGCCGGCACCGGCGAGAAGAACCCGCGCATCGGCCAGGTCGCCAAAAATGGTCGTGGCCAGATCCACGGCGACGTTGGCAACACTCACCTGGCCCTCGGCGATCCCGGTCTGGGTGCGCACCTGTTTGGCCGCCTGAAAGGTTTTTTGGAAAACCTTGTGCAGCACGGGTCCCACGGTGTGTCCGGTCTGGGCATCGGCATAGGCGTCCGTTACCTGACCGAAGATCTCGTTTTCGCCGATGCGCTGGGACTCGAGGCCGGCCGCCACCGAGGTCAGATGGTAAATGGTT
>CAKZMS010000711.1 GCA_937128785.1 uncultured Opitutaceae bacterium
ACCGACAACACGCTCATTCTCTTTTCCTCGGACAATGGTCCGCATCGGGAAAACGGCGGTTATCCGCCCTTCTTCAATTCGTCGGGCGGCCTGCGCGGTTACAAACGTTCCGTCTACGAGGGCGGTATTCGCGTCCCGACCATTGCCGTCTGGCCCGAGCGCCTTCCGGCCAACACCGTCAGCGATCTGGTGTGGTCGTTTGAAGATATCCTGCCCACCCTCGCCGGCGCGGCTGGAATCGAAAATAACATCCCCGACAACGTTACCGGCCTGAACCTTCTGCCCGCGTGGGAAGGCGGCAAAGTCCCCGCTGCCCACAATCGTTTTCTGTTCTGGGAATTCCACGAGCGCGGCTACGTGCAAGCCTCCCGTCGCGGTGACTGGAAGGCAGTGCGCCCTCAACTCGACGGCCCCTTGGAGCTCTACCACCTACCCGATGACCCCGGCGAAACGCGTAATCTAGCCGAGCTCCATCCTGACCTGATCGCGGAT
Organism: uncultured Opitutaceae bacterium; assembly: GCA_937128785.1. Taxonomy (GTDB): domain Bacteria; phylum Verrucomicrobiota; class Verrucomicrobiia; order Opitutales; family Opitutaceae; genus Actomonas. The sequence goes on from CAKZMS010000711.1 coordinate 493, forward strand.
TTTGAGGCCTTCTTCGCCACGGCGAGACTGCCCAACCCCACCTGGATTCCGGGCGATAAAAGGACGCAATGAGCAACGCTGCAGCCACCTCGACCTCGACGGCCCAAGACGAAGCCCCCCAACGGGCCAAGTGGTCCACCATCTTCATCCTCTGCTCGATGTGGGCGGGCCTGGTCGTCACTGAGAACATCTCGGCCAACCTGCTCCCGACCACGATCCGTTCGTTTACGGAAAACGCGTTCATCATCGGCCTGATCATCGCGCTCAACCCGCTGTTTGGGTTCATCGCGAATCCCCTGGTAGGCGTGCTCAGCGACAAGATCTGGACGCCCATCGGTCGTCGCGGATTCTTCCTCGTCACTTGCGCACCTATCGTGGGGTTCTGTCTGGTTTTTGTGCCGCAAGCAGCAAGCCTCATCCAGCTCCTCATCCTGGTCACAACGTATCAGTTTTTTCAGGACGTTTTGTGGGGCTCAGACCATCCTCTCCTCGCCGACCTGATTCCGCCATCCATGCGCACGATTGTGGCCGGCATGATGTTGATGTCAGCCCAAGCTACCGGCTTCGTGTTTTCACGATACGGCATGGGGTTCGTTCTGGAAGCCTTCGGCGACGAGGTCCTCTACGCCATCGGCGGCATGTGCCAAATCGCCATGGTTTCGTTGCCGGCATTGTTCCTCAACGAAAAGAAGGTTACCCCCAAGGATCGCCCACCGCTCACCATCAAGCGCTACGTGAAAGATTTTCTGGGCGACCCCATCCTGCGCCGGTTCGGCGGCTTGGGTTTCACGCAGTATCTTTTCCAAAACATCCTGCAGGGTTTCTTCGTGTTGTTCGTGATCGATACCCTGTTGGTGTCGCGGGGTGAATTCGGCCGTATTTGGAGTTGGATGCCCGCGCTTAATTTCTTTCTCGCGATCCCCATCGGCATCATCGCCGAGAAATACCTACCCAAGCAGATTGCCCTCATCTGCGGATACTGCAGTATGCTAATGTGCTGCGTGCTCGGTTGGTTCGCCCAGGACGCCAGTGACCTGCTGCCGGTGTTTCTTTTCTTTGGCATGGGCCAACTCGTAAGCGGCGTCTGCCAGAAAGCCTACCTCACGGAGTTTATTCCCCGTGATATTATTGGTCAGATCAGCGGCGCCTATAACATCTGCATGGCGCTGGGGCGCACGGTTGCGACGGCCGGAGGCGGTTTCGTGATCATGCTCTTCGACAACAACTATCGGGTCATTTTCCCCCTGGCTTTCGTGTTCGGCCTTATCTCGATCTACCTGGTCTGGGGCATCAAGGACGTGCGCTTCGCGGAGCGTAAAGCCAGCCGCACCTCCACCCCATCCGCCTAGCGCTTGTGCCCATGTGTTCCCGCAGTTTTCGTTTCTTCCTGTTCAGTTTGTTCTGCGGGCTCACCGCAATTGCTGGCGAGGATTACCCGTTAAAAACCGCAGACTTCCGCGTGCGGGATCCCTTCATCATCGCCGATCAGGAGACGGGCCTCTATTACCTCTACGTGCAAACGGGAAACCGCTTGGTCGATACCGACCCCAATTTAGGCGTGGAGGTCTATCGCTCCTCCGACTTGGAAAACTGGTCCCGTCCCACGCTGGCTTTTCGGCGTCCTGCTGACTTCTGGGGCGGCCAAGCCATTTGGGCTCCCGAGGTGCACCGCCTGGGCGAACACTACTACCTCTTCGTCACTTTTCAGGACGTAAGCGAATCCCGCGGTGGTTTCCGTGGTTCTCACATCTTCCGGGCGGATTCACCGATGGGCCCGTTTATCGAGTTCAGCACCGAAGCCACCACCCCGCCGGAACAGCGTGCTTTGGACGCCACCCCGTTCATCGACGAGGAAGGACGCAATTGGATGATCTACTGTCACGAGTGGGCCCAGATCGTAGATGGCGGTATGCTGCTGGTGGAAATGTCAGATGATTGGAGCAAACGAATGGGCGAACCCACCGTTCTTTTCACGGCTTCGGAGGGAAGCTGGGTGCGACCGTTCAGTTCAACTCGATGGGTGGAGGGCAAACCTGGCTATGTTACGGATGGCCCCGCTTTTCACCGCCTCAAGTCGGGCGCGCTGCTCATGCTCTGGTCGAGTTTCGGCGATAACGGTTAGGCCGTAGGTCTGGCGGAATCCCGATCGGGAAAAAGCACCGGGCCATGGATTCAACACGACGAGCCGCTGTTCGCTGAGAATGGAGGCCACTCCATGCTTTTTGAAGACTTCGAGGGCCAACTGACCCTCGCGCTGCACCAACCCAATAGTAACCAAAACGAACGGGCGCACTTCTTTCGAGTTATCGAAGAGGACGGCACCCTCCGGCTCGAAAATCGCTGATATGAAAGCAAAAGAGACTATCGGGCTACTTTGCTTTTGGCTCTTCGCCTCCGGCGCTGCTGCAGCGCTGCAACCCTATCCTCTGCCCGATCCCAGTCTCGAATCTCCGATCTACTCGATCACGCTCAACCATCGGGGTCGCATCATGGAGGCACCGGTGCTTTTCACCCGAGCGCAGCAAATCAAAACCAACCCCCACGACGATACCTCGTGGACCGGCTTCGCGTTTTCCGGGTCGGTGAACGTGACAATCCCTTCTCATCCGGGTCCCCTC